>JANQSQ010000009.1 GCA_028283985.1 Rhodothermales bacterium
GAAACACCTGCCCGGCGAGCGGCAACCACCCGTCTTCGTCGTTATCCGGGTCGCACTCCCCCATTTCCTTGCGGCACAGCCGAAGTCTCGCCATGGGGTACCAGCCGATGGGGTTCGTGCCGATTTTGTGGTACCAGTATGCCAACGTATCCTGCACGGTGCTCCGAGCAAGCGTGGCAGAGAGATAATTGTTATCGGTTCCTTTGTTGACAAGGCCGATAAAAACCGAATCCGGGAGCGTCGAAAGCGCCTCCTCGTCCGCCGGGAGATTGACTCTCAGGAACGAATACGTAGCGGGAGCCGGAGGGCGGTTAAAGGTCATGTGCGATGCAGTGGGAGACTCGTCCACATCCATGCTATAGAGTTCGTCCTTCGGGAATGGGAGTCGCCAACTCTCAAGAACTTGCCCAAGAGAATTTGTTCGTTCGAGCACCTCCCATCGCACATTCCATACCTTGAGGGTGAAATCGCGGGGGGCGCCGTCAGGTACCGTTGAATTGCTATACTGGTTATCGTATACCGGCGCCACGAAGACAGCCGCCAGACGCGACCCGGAGGGCACAACGTATACCTGAGCCATGATATCCTCGGCGTTCCCTCCAAGGAACACCCGATCCTGGTTCTGGCCGGTCTCGTAGGCCACCGTGGTCGCATCGAACGCGGCGCCTCCCCAGTTCCCGGTAATATCGAGCTTGATGGAGGGGGCATTGAAATTCTCCGACGCCCGGGTGTTCACGACAATAAGCGTCACCCGCGCATACTCCCCGGAAACCGTATGCGTTTGCGTTTCGGGATCAAGGTCCACGAGTTGCTTGGCCCCCGCCTCCGTTTCGGTGAACAGCCGCAGCGACAAATCGGAGCGATTGCTTGCGCCCGCAGCAATCCGGGCGTCCGTTCCTCCACCCCCACCTCCGCCTCCGCCACCTGCATCCTCGAAGTCCTGGATTTCCAACTCGAGGTTCGTGACGTTCTCCCAGGTCAGATAATCGACGGCCCCGCTCGACACATTCACTGTCGTCTCGGAGGGTGCAGGCTCAATCTCGGTATCCACTGTGACCGTAGATACCGCCCTCAGGCCCTGACGGAATGGAGATTTGTAGGCATACTTTGCATCGATTCCGGTATCGTTGACGAAATTCGTGGTGTGAAAGTCCGCCACGATATCCGCCGTGGTAAGGTTGTGCTCGCCCAGAATGAGGTCGTATCCGAACACGCCGTTGAGCCACGCCCCCTTCGGGCAATAATTGACGCCCGAAGGACATTTTGCGCGCGCAATGGACCCGGTGGCTTCCGGACCGATCCGGTCCGCAATGTAGGTGGTGAAGAGCCCTGATCGCTGGTAATCGTATTCAACCTGCCGGATCGTTCCCGGGTCGCGCCAGGTGAGCAACCGCACACGAATCCCCTCCGGATCGTTCAGATACCGGATGGTTCGGGGGGGGAACCCGTTCAACAGTTCCGCCCATTCCGACAACCCCTCGTTGATGAAGGTCAACTCCGATCCCGGCCCCGATTGATATGAATAATGAATCAGATGCTGGTATTCGTGCGCAATGGTTCCGCCAAGCGAGGCAACGCCTCTTCTTAGTCCCTGGGGCAGATCGACATAAAGGATGTTGGCTGCATTCCCCTCGCCCGGATCCGGATTGGGATCCAGATCCTGCCACGTGACGTAGCCGAGCACGCAGCAATCGTCGTTGCCTTCCTCGATATCGAAGAGGAGAATATCGACCTTGCCGTCCGCATCGGGGGAATCCGGCGGATCGCCGAAAATTTCGTTGTTGTTTTCAATAAAGCCCTTGCCGGGGCGCCAGGACCCTTCGGGCGTCTCGGTAAGCACATAGGCTGAGATCTGCGCGAGTTGCTCCTCGCTGGCGACCCCCTGCTGATCGTTAGCAACCCAGAAATTGGCGATATCGCTCTCGTCCACCAGCGTAAACTCGAGGGTTGCCCAGGAGGGTATACCTCCAATCAGACCGGTAAGCACATTGAACTCTTTTTCGGAGCCGATCTCGTAGGATACCGCGGTCTTTGCAACAGGCAACAAGCCAAGCGCTCTTGCCTCCTGATACGCCTGGAATGCCGCTACAGCTTCCGGCATACGGGCCAGCCGGTCCGTCACGTGGATAACGCGCATCCCGTCGTCCGCCGACAGAAGAGGGTCTTCCTCGGCGACAGGGGGTTGCATGGTTTCAAGTCTGCCCGAAGACTGGGCAAACGCAGGCGATGCGGCAATCAGTAAGGCAAAACAGAAAACAGGGGAGAGACACGTGGTAAGGTGTTTGACCATCGGAGTGCGAGATAGGTGCCTGTGAGCAAAGAACGGGGGACGATCAGGAAAGGATAGCGGCATACGCCGGAGGTCTTGGAGTCAGGCGGAATGTGTACCTTGTAACAAAGGTACGCACACACTCGTAAAACAGTGCCCCGCCTTGTTGTTAGCAAAATGAAGCCCAATGATACCGTGCGAAAACAACTGCGAATGAAGCCGTCCGGTGCACGCAGGACCGGCGTATGGAATACATACCGCACATACAGCATCCGCTTGTGCCAAAAATACGCGATTTTTGCATGCGCGGCATGTGTTCTGGCAACCTGCCTTGTTTCGTGCACCACGGATCGCGTATCCGAAACAGACGCCATCACGGTGGAAGGCATGGTCGCCGTGCGCGGTAACGAACCTTTTGCCGCCTATGTGCTCGAGACATCGGATCGCAATACGTACGTCCTCGTCTTCCCGGAGGCCGTGGAAACCCCGGCCCGCTTGCAGGTAACGGGCCGGCTGTATCTCGGGGAATGGATGGGACAATCGTATGCGCATATCGAAGTCCATTCGCATGAGGAACTGGCCGAGTAAGCCCATTCGGCCGGAATATTGAGTCCGGTTATCCGTCCTTCTTCCGGCGCTTGACGAACTGTCCGGTCAAGATATCCATTTCAGGGGCGCGTTGCAGGAGCGAGGCGCCCAGATACCCTGTTGCATACACCGATACCACGATCAGCGCTTCGATCGCAATGTGCATGTCGGGAAGAAGCCACCATACGATCCCGGCAGGCGCTGCGGCGGCCAGCGCCGTCATCGTCATGCGCCGCACACCCGTCCATGGCAGGCGGAAGGCAGGCATCATGGCCCCCATGGATCGTTGGAGACGCCATAGTTCGATCCATGCCCCTGTCGTCGCGCCCACGGCCAGCCCAAGGCTGCCCAGATACAGCGTGCGGCCTTCCGCGGCGAAACCCGCGACATCCCCCACGGCAATCCCGTCCAGCAGAAGCATCGCAGGAACCGCCACGACCGTAGACACCACGACCCGCACTACAGCGATGCGGGCCGGCGTTCGCGTATTTTTACGTGCATAGAATGCGTTTTGCAGCAGACGGGACATGGCCGTGGCAAGCAACCCCAGTGAATAACCGGCCAAAACCAGATAGACGAGCCAGGAATCCTCGGAGCCGAATTCCCCGGTGCGGAAAAGCGCCCCGACGATAAGCAGGCCAAAAGCCAGGTATCCGATGCATGTGGGTACCGTCAGAAACAGCATCTGGTTTATGGATCGGCCCAGACGCCGCATGAATGCTTCGGTTTTCTCCAGGCCGAAGCGGGAAAGCTCGGGCAATTCGGACGCGGCCACGGACATACCGAAAAGACTTATCGGCAGAACGTACAACATCTGCGCCGGCCGCAGCGACGAGACAGCGCCGGCTGCCAGACAGGAAGCCAGCAAAAGATCGAGATAAGAGGACAATTGGTAGACGCCCCGTCCAGCCACCGCAGGTCCAAAGGCGCGTATCGCCTCCCTGACACCCGCAACCTTCGCTGAAAAGGCAAGCCGGAAGCCGCGAAGCATCCGGAACACCAGGGGCGCCTGCACTGCGAACTGTAGCAAGCCTCCCAGAAAAGCACCGTAGAACGCAGCAAACAGCAGATCGGTCCGAGCACCCGCTTGCAAGCCCGCCGTCGGCTCCAGCGCCATACGCGCACCGGCGATCAGGGCGCCGATGATGGCCGCATTCCACAGCACGGGAGCAAAGTAAGGCAGGAAAAACCGGCGATGACTATTCAGTATGCCCAGACACCATGCCGCCAGGACCAATAGACCGGTCATCGGAAATATGATCCGTACCGCCCGTACGGCCAGTTCGAACCGGTTGATCGGCAGTTCACCCGCAGCTACTGCGACCGCATCGTCCCGAAAACCGACCGCGAAAATCGTCACGATCGGCTCGGCAAGCAGAATACCCACCAGACTCAGCACGGCCGTAAGGGCAAGCAGCAAGCCGAAAACCGCACCGGCAAACCGGCCCGCCTCCCGTTCACGCCCCTCCTCGATCATCTTCGAGTAGATGGGAATGAACGCCGCCGAGATCGTACCCTCTCCCAAAAGATTTTGCAGCAGGTTCGGGCCCCGGAACGCTACCTGAAAAACATCGGCGTGGGCGCCCAGCCCGAAGAAATGGGCAACTACCCGCTCCCGCACGAATCCCATGAGGCGGCTGGTAAGAATCCCCGCGCCGACGACGCCGGCAGCATTGCCGGGCGGCGACGCGCCGTCATCTCCTTTGCGGACTGCCCGAACTCCCGGCTCGGGATTTTCTGCCGGTTCGAAAGGGATATCGCTCATGCGCGTTATGCTCCCGCTCCGTCCAGGAAGTAGCGCACGGCCAGTTCGTATCCTTTCATGCCAAGACCCACAATCTGCCCTGCGGTTACGGCTGCCGTCAGAGAGCGATGCCGAAAAGACTCGCGGGCATGCACATTCGAAAGATGCACCTCGATGACCGGTACATTCACCGCCGCCACCGCATCCCGCAATGCTACAGACGTATGCGTAAAAGCCCCTGGATTGAATACCACGCCCGATGCACCCTCGCCGGCCGCCTCATGAAGCGCATCGATCAGATCGCCCTCGTGATTACTCTGAACAAACCGGAAATCTACGTCGGGAAACATAGCGCATAACGCATCCTGCATGTCGGTCAGGGTGGCGGTTCCGTAGGTTTCCGTTTCACGCGTACCCAGCAGATTCAGGTTGGGACCATTGAGAACAAACAGTTTCATAGGGTATCCTCCGGGCCGTTCATGCAAGAGAGGCGGATATGGAAATATAGGATACTCTGATCAAAACCACTTCGCTCAGCGCTTTACGTTCACATGGAAAGGACATCATGATTCCATCGTTGAAATCAGCGGGAAACACTGCGGATTCGGGGCAGTGCGGGCGTGAAGCGCCCTTCGGGAGGCTGCGAGGGGACTTAATCAGAGTATCCTATACGGCTAAACGACGTGGGGCAGAGAATCGTGCCGTCAGAGGCCCGTTTCGAATGCCAATCCGTCGTATCCGAGCCGAATGCCTTCCGGCAAACGAGCGTCGGCGTCGGCATGCAGGGTGCTATGTGTCATATGGGTAAAATACGTTTGCCGGGCGCCAATGCGCTGCGCTGCGCGGACCGCCTCGTCAAAGGAAAAGTGGGTCGGATGCCCTTCCTCGCGCAGGGCATCGAGAACCAGCACATCCAGGTCCTGCAGCAAATCGAAACTTTCTTCCGGAATACGATTGGTGTCCGTCAGATAGGCGAACTTGCCTATCCGGTATCCGAAAAGGGGCAGGGACCCATGATACGCATCAATGGGAATAACGGACACCGAGCAGGAGGAATCGCTGCGCCCGGTTACGGTAAAAGGGCCATCGACAGCCTGCAAAACCAGATTGGGGACCCCGGGATACGAACCGTCCTCAAAGATATAGGTGAACATCTTTTGCAGGACTTCTACCGTATTGCAACGGGCGTAACAAGGAACGGGGCGGCGGTTTTTGAACAGAAAAGGACGGAGGTCGTCAATCCCGCCCACATGGTCGAAATGGTGGTGCGTGAACAGAACCGCATCAATATGCCGGATATCTTCGCGAAGCGCCTGCCTGCGAAAATCCGGTCCAATGTCGATGAGAATGCGGAGTCCCTGCGTCTCGAACACGCATGCGCTCCGGGTACGTTCGTCGCGGGGATCCTCGGAAGTGCATACAGGACACGCGCACCCTATTACGGGAACGCCGGTGGATGTACCCGTGCCGAGCAGGGTCACTCGAATACGGTCCTCATTCCGTGTCATCCGCTTCGTACAATTCCGCCGGCTCGTGCTGCCGCCATATTTCCTCGACGGCGGCGCGCACAGAGGGTTTTAGAAAGATATCGTCGATAGGCAATCCCCGAAGGCTGTTCGCCAGCACGACCAGTTGCTCTTCGGGAAGATGCTGCTTGTTCAACACAATAATTTCCTCATCGGCAATCTTACACCGTCCACCCCGGAAATTACCTTTCTCCATACGCACCTCCAGACCAAACCCGGCAGCCGCTTCCCTCAGCTCTTCAAGGATGTATTTTGTCTTCATCGGGACGTCCGTATGTAAAGGATAGGATACCCATTGCATTGTGCGCCGGGATGTTCGGAACCCTGCGGTTACCAGTTCAGACCCAATGCAATCATGTGCCGGGACCCGAGGTAATCATGCCGGGTCTGGCCGGGTTCCAGGATCAGGTTCGCCTCGCCCACCCGCCAGGACTGTGTACGGAATCCGTATCCCGCTGACAAACCAAAGCGCCCGAACACCTCGCGAATATGTACACGCGCACCCGTATCCACCAGCCAGGCCATACCCGTGCTTCCCCCAAAAGAACGCAGCGCTACACCCAATGCCGGAGCGGCCCGTGCCTCTAAACGGACATTTTTGCCTCGCTCCGTACTCCCGCCCAGGCCAGCGCCCAAAGCAATCACCGTCACCTGAAACGATCCAAAGGGGGAATCCGCCTGCCCTTTCGGCGCTACGCGACGGTAGTTCGTCTGCAACGTCAGAGGAAGGTATAGCCGGGACGTCTCCGATGCCCCGATGCTGAAGAGGCGGCTCCAGGTTGCCAGGGAAACATCCAGCAGCCTCGTACTGTGATCCGCGGTGGAACTTTCCGGCCCATAGGTTACGGTCGCGGAGATATTGGCTCGCGCGTACATAATACCATAGGCCGGGCCGATGAACATCGGCGCCCCTTCGGTCGGGCCATTCGTGTCAGGCTGAAAATCGACGGTCTGCCAGACAATCGAAAGCACTCCGGCGCGTTGCTGCGCTACCCTTCCGTAGGAAAAAAGCTGTGCATGAGCCTCCGGAACCACCGGAAAAGAAGCGCAAGCGAGCAATAACGCCAGCGTAACGCCTGCAACCGGAAACAACGAACTTCTGCGAGGAAACATAACCAGAGTATCCTGTAAGAAAAGTAGGGAAGCGGCTCGTGCGCAAGGCAGTTCGACTTACCCGGGCCTTGCGCCTCTCGACAACGGAACCTTCCGGGTGAGGTCCTCCCCGGATCGGGTATCCGTGACGCGGAACGCGTACGGCGACATCGTTCCGTCTGTTTTGAGACGGACCGGCAGAGAATGTTTCATAAAGAACCCGAAGCGAATGCCGGTAATTTTGCGCCTCAGCCAGGCAGCCGTAAACGGG
Source organism: Rhodothermales bacterium (assembly GCA_028283985.1). Lineage (GTDB taxonomy): Bacteria > Bacteroidota > Rhodothermia > Rhodothermales > VXPQ01 > VXPQ01. The sequence goes on from JANQSQ010000009.1 coordinate 7,491, forward strand.
TGCGTCCATAGCGTAAGGCTCCGGGAACCGCCCAGGGCCTTGTACCCCACCATCCATTGTTCAATTTCCTGGAGCACCACCACCGGGTCCGGGCGCCTTCCCCGGGAACTCCCGCGCCCCCTTCCGGAAGACCGTTTCGGTTCGTTCCGGTCCTTTCTTTCCGGGGACCGCGTTTCGCTCCGGGCGGGTTGCGCCGTCCCGGCCGAGCCATTTTTCGTCAGAAAATCGGGGGAGTTCCCTCCCGCTGTGACACTTGGGCGTAAACGTTGCCGGGTGATCTGGACAAGCCCGAAATCGCTCATGGGCAGTACCTTCGTCACAGCGCGGTCTTTTCTGAATTCCTTCCTGAGTTCATCATAGATTTTCCTCCGGTTCTTCTCATCACGGAGATCAATGAAATCGACCACGATGATGCCGCCTAGATCCCGCAGGCGAACTTGCTTGGCGATAGCGCGCGCGGCTTCCAGATTCACCTTTACCGAACTTTCCTCCTGCGAAAGCCCATGTCCCGCCCTGCCTGAGTTCACATCCACCACATGCATGGCCTCCGTATGTTCGATAAAGAGATACCCGCCGCCAGGAAGATTAACACGCCCTTCGAATGCCTCCTGTATTTCGGCCTGGATGCCGGCCGCCTCGAACACATGTTCCTTCCCGTTGTGATGCCGGATGGCGTTGGCCATCTGTGGAGCTACCGCCTGAATGTAATTCCTGACGTTTCTGTAAAGCCGCTCGTTGTCGATCAGCACGCGGTCGTAATCTTCGGAGAACCGGTCGCGCATAACCGACGAAAGCATATTCACATCACGATGAACCAGCATAGGCGGGTTGGGACGCCCCGCGAGTTTCTGTTCCATCTTGCGCCATTTATCAAGCAACAGTCTTAAATCCGTGTCGAGCGTTTTAGCATTTTTCCCCTCGGCCACCGTACGCACGATCAGGCCCACACCCGGAGGAACGAGACTTTTGGCGAGCGCTTTGAGCCGCCGTCGTTCCTTGTACGAATGAATCTGCTTGGACACCGCTACATAGTTTCCGAACGGAACGAGAACCAGAAAGCGTCCGGCCATCGAAATATCCGTGGAAACGCGGCTACCCTTATTCGAGATCGGTTCCTTGACGACCTTGACCAGAATGCGCTGGTTGGCTTTGAGATGCTTCTCCGGCGGATCGGCAGACCGGCGATTTTTATCGGTTCTTCTCGACAGGCGTTGTACAAGTCGTCGCCGGGCGCGGAGTTTCGCTATCGGCGCAACACGATTTGTTTCGTCGGTGCGCCTGGATGCGCTGCGATCGCGACGCGGCTTACGGCGCGCTCCCCGTTTTCTCGGCGGCTTCCGATTTTGATTGACTGTGCGGGATACATCCGGTTGCTTTGCGTCCACAAACGCAAGCAACTGTCCGATGTCATCCGACAGATCGGAAAAATGAAGAAAGGCGTCCTGTTTCCGCCCAATGTCCACGAACGCGGCCTGGATGCTTGGCATCACCTTGCAGATCCTGCCAAGGTAAATGTCGCCGATCGTTCGGGAATTATCAGGGTTCTCTATGTAGAGCTCTGCGAGACTTCCATTTTCGACGATGGCTATCCGCGTTTGCGCCTTCTCTGCGTTGATGACAATTTCCTTACCCATATAAGACGTGAGCACACGCCTTCGATGAGCCGGTTGATGTGCGGCGCACCCGGACCTGTCGGACCGGATATGGCGCCTGAACCATGGACCGATACGGTCCCAACGGCATGTTCATGTGGAGACAGGCAGGTATTCCATGCAATGGTTGCAAGAACATGCACGGAACACGTTTCGAAGAGTGTGCCGTCAGGTTTGGAGCATCCCCGGACAACTGGAATATACCGGGTAAACGGGATATTCGGAATGAACGCTCCGCCTCGCACATATGCAGTGCGCAAGGTACGCTGTTTACGGGAAACAGTATCGGAAAACCGACTCAAGGACAACGTGCTACGCTCCTTGACAAATTGTAAAAAGTCTTGTGTGAAGATCAGCACCCCAGCCGGGGCAGCTAAAGAAAATTCAACATTTTCTACCATATTACATGCCGGCCCTGCATAAATGATCCCGG
>JANQSQ010000030.1 GCA_028283985.1 Rhodothermales bacterium
ACATGCCGCCCTCCACGCCGCCTGCATGATTGGTGCGCCGGGTATACCCCTCCCCGTCGCTGACGACAGGATCGTGCACCTGCGATCCCGGACGCGCCGAGCCGGCCACTCCGTCGCCGACCTCGACCGCTTTCTGGCCCTGAATAGACAGGATGGCCTGCGCCAGACGCCCGTCGAGCCGCCGGTCCCAGTGCACATACGAACCGAGCCCCGGAGGAACGCCCGTTACGATCACTTCATACGCGCCGCCCAGCGAATCTCCCTGCTGCTTCGTCGCATCGATATGCTCGATGCACCGGCGGGTGAGCGCCGCGTCCAGCATGCGCACTTCGCTCGCATCGGCAGCCTCGCTCACCTTTTCCGCCCCTTCGGCGAGCAGTTTCGATACCGCATCCGACGCATACTCCGGACGTCCCACTTCTCCAATACGCAACACATGGCTGCCCACCTCGATCCCGAACTGGGCCAGGAATTGCCGTGCAATAGTGCAGCACGCCACCCGCATGGCCGTCTCGCGCGCGCTGGCCCGGTCGATGACGGGCCGGATATCGTCGAAGCCGTACTTCTGCAAGCCGGTCAGGTCTGCATGGCCCGGCCTCGGCAACGTCACCTTTTCCACGCCTTCGCCCGTGCCGGTCAAAGCCATGACCTGGGGCCACCCGGAGCGGTCCCTTGTATAGGCCGCGTTGTCGAGGCGCAATCCAATGGGGCTTCCCATCGTTCTGGAAAAGCGCACCCCGGAATAGATATGTATCCGGTCCCGTTCGAACTTCGCCCGGCCTCCCCGCCCGTAGCCCTGCCAGCGCCGGGCCAGTTGGCGGTCGATATCCTCGGGCGCAAGCGGCACGCCCGCCGGCATCCCTTCGACGATCCCCACAAGCGCCTCGCCGTGCGATTCCCCTGCAGTCAGAAAACGTATGCTGTCCGGCATTTCTCAGTGTATCCTGTAACGCATTTCCGGTCGCATCATCATACATACCCGACGATAACGGCGTTCCGCCTTGTACGCCCTGTCAACGCACCGTATCATGTTGTCCGGTTGGGCCCGGAGCACCCAGCCCGCACTCGCAACGTACGCACAATGCCATGAGTCACGAGGCCAATGACCGGATAGGACGCGCCCACAGCTTTCTGGAAGAAGCCGCAAAGCTATACGAATGCGCGCAACGCCTGGCCGGGAGAGCCGATATCCATCCCCTCGATCTGCACGATCGCCGCATCTCTCGGCAATCCGGCCTCGCCCTGATTAGGGCCTGTGCGTTTCGGATACACGCACGGCAGTTCCCAAAGAATCCGACGTGATGGGGAGTGGTGCGGCGGAGTCTATCCCCAAACGCCCCTCAACGCGTCCCAGCCTTGTTGACAAATCGTTCATTCGATCTGACAGACCATCCATTCGATCTGACAGACCATCCATTCGGACTTCAATGCGCGTGGCTATCTCGTCCATGTGCTCGTACATATTGGCCTGAAAATTAAAAAGCAAGACCAACATGATTGGCATACAGGCAGAAAAGATCGTCATAACGATCCCCAGTCCAAGAAATATTTGCTCCGTCCGCTTCACCGACTCAGACCCTTGGGTTTTTATTTCCTCTATTCCATACTACCCCGCCGGGCTAAAGATTCAAGGTCCGATCAAGATTTTTGTCAATGTCCCAAACCCCTCCAGTCGAGTTGGAAACCTTTGGATATAATCCCCGGACTTGAAAAAAATTCGGGGGATATTGCCCAGCGATCTGAAGCAAAACCGGGAGTAACGCCCCCTTCTCCTGCACCCCGCCGCGCCTGCTAAGGAACTTCCATTTCGTAAAACGCGGCGCCGCCGTCGCGCCGGCGCACCTTGACGAGGACCCATTCTCCCGAACGGGCCGACCGGCTCAATGCGCGCAACGCCTGGCCTGGAGAGCCGATATCCATCCCCTCGATCTGCACGATCGCCGCATCTCTCGGCAATCCGGCCTCGCCCGCCGGACTGCCGTGTTCCACCCAGGCAATGTACACGCCCTCCTCTATATCGAAATCACCGGCCTCCTCCTCGGTTAGAGCCCGGAGGCCAATACCCCAATCCCCCAACGCATAGATGCTCTCGCGTTCCCGCGGAGCCGGGGGCGTTTCAGGAACGGGAGACTCTTCAGGTACGCGCGGCTGCCTTTCGAACTGGCTGAACCATGCCGTATACGCCGGGGCGTCACGCGGCTGTAATTCCACCGGAAGTTCGCGAACCTCGCCGTCCCTCCACACTTGCACCGTCAACCTGTCTCCCGGACGTCTGCGGGCAATCATACTCTGCAACTCGTTGGAGGCATTCACGGTGCGGTCGTCCACCGACAGGATGACGTCCTCGTCGCGCATACCGGCAAGAGCCGCCGAGCCGTTATTCGCCATGCCAGCTATATATACGCCGCGGATCCGATCCATACCGAGTTGCCGCGCAAGCGCCGCATCCACGGTCCGGATACGCACGCCCAGATACCCCCGCTGCACTTCTCCGTACTCGATGATGTCCCCGGCCACCCGCGCCATCAGGTTGACGGGGACCGCAAATCCGTAGCCTTCGTACGACCCGGTTTCGGTGGCGATGGCCGTAGAGATGCCCACCAGCTCGCCGTTCAGATTGACGACAGCCCCTCCCGAATTACCGGGGTTGATGGCGGCGTCGGTCTGAATGAAATCCTCGATCCCGAAATCGTCCTCGATGATATTCACCTGGCGGCCCGTAGCGCTGACGATCCCCGCCGTAACGGTCGAAGTAAGTCGAAACGGATTGCCCACGGCAAGCACCCACTCGCCCGCATGCAACCCGTCGGAATCGCCGAACAGGATCGCGGGGAGTTCCTCAGTCCCCTCTATTTGGAGCACGGCAAGATCCGTGGAGGGATCGGAGCCCACGATCCGGGCGTCGAACGCGCGCTTGTCGGAAAGCGTCACCCGGACACGCTCCGCGCGCTCCACCACATGGTGATTCGTCACCACATACCCCTGCGGGCTGATCAGCACGCCGCTCCCTACTGCCGCCTGCGACGGATCTCTCCGGAAAAAGCGCCGTTCTTCATCGTCGAAATCGTGATACCGATCCCCTGCGAAGGGCGCCTCCACCTCTATGTACACCACCGAGGGGGTGACCCGGTCGGCTACCTGGCGAAATACCCGATTCAGGGCGGCGACGTCGGGCAACCGTTCCAGCGAATCCGCAACCGGAATATCCGACGGCGTATACGGACGACCCAATTGGACGCGCTCCACCGCACGCGTTTCCCCGGAAAGGGCGCGCTCGTTGCCGCCCGTGACCAGCATCCACAAAATGCCCGCCGCAAGCCCGACCAGCACCAGTCCGATGCCGATCAGGACATGGATGCTCGCGCGCAACCGCGTATTGAACTGTTTGTCGGTCATAGCGCAACCATCGTCGCGGGCCTTGCGAAAGGCTCATGGAAAACCCGATCAGGTACGAGCCGGATGCAGAGATATCCGAATTTGTTCAACCGCATTGCGGGCAAGTTGTGCCAATTCCTTGCGATTCCGTCCTTCGGCGGATATCGGCTCACCGAGATGCACCGTGTATTCCAGGCCCCGAAGCGCGGCCAGTTCCCATATGTGCCCCCAGAAGGACGTATGCTCCAGCCATACGATGCGGCGGCGCACATCGTCGGTTGCCAACTCGTCTTCTACCCTGTCAAGGGACAGATACGCGGGCGCCACCATGCCGCCTGCCTGTCCGGCCACGGCCTCGAATGCGCCGGTCTTGAAAGGACGGATAGCGAGCTCCTCGCTGGTGTTTCCCTCCGGAAAAACCAGCACGTTCAGTCCCGCCGCCAGCCGCTCGCCAACCCGTTTGACGAAAGAAGCGACGGCGGTCCGGCGATCCCTGTCCACAGGAATCATGCCGTGCGCCATAGACACGTTGCCGATGATCGGCCATCCCTGCAGATCGGCCCGTGCAACCGGCGCCATCGGCGCCACGGAAGCGAGAATGAGCGGATCGAGTACCGTAAAGTGATTCGCCACCACGAGCATGCCCGAGCGGTCCGGGATATTCCC
>JANQSQ010000039.1 GCA_028283985.1 Rhodothermales bacterium
CGATGCGGACCCGAAGGTGCGTTTTCAATTGTTGCTGACACTGGGCGATCTTGCTACGGCCCAGGCGGCGGTCGCGCGGGATCGCTTGCTGGAACAGGACCTGCGTGATCCGTGGGTGCAGATGGCGTCGCTTACCGCGGGCGTCACTCCGAACGTCGAAGCGATCGGACGTGCTGTGAGAGCGTTTGTCAATCGGGCCGAAGGGTGCTCGTACGTGCGGCGCGTGGCGGCGCTTACGGGTGTTGCGGGGTCGGAAGCGGATATCCGGGAGGCTATCCGGTTTGCGCTCGCATCGAAAGGCAACGGCTGCCCCGAGGTACTTGAAGGGCTTGCCGATGGATTAGCCCGGCGTACCGGACGCAGGTCGGGCGGCGGTGCGCCGGGTATCGACAGCGAGGAGCTCCTGCACGCCTTGTATGAGGAAATGGACCCGGATATTCGCCGGGGATTGCTGGCACTGCTGCGTCATGCCGCGCCTTTCGATACAGATCCCGCCCGAGCTGTGGATGTGGCCGCTTCCGGGACGGAGCCGACTCCACGTCGCACAGACATGCTGGCGCTGGTGGAAATGGGCGATGCCGGCGAGGTGCTTCCGGCGTTGCGCGATCTGGTGACCCGATCTGCCTCGGAGGCACAGGTGCAGGAAGCGGCTGTGCGTGTACTGGGGCGTGTGCCCGGGGACGATGCGGGGCGGTTTCTGCTGGATGCGTATCCCCGTCTTTCCGCCGGCGCTCGTGGAGAAGCATTGAATGCCCTTTTGCGCTCCGAATCCCGTATGCATTTGTTGCTTGATGCGGTCGAGGCGGGAGAAATAAGCCGTCTGGCCCTTGGCTGGAACCGGCGCGTGCGCCTGATGCGGGATACGGAGGGTGCGGTGAAGGCGCGTGCCCGGAGTTTGCTGTGCGCTTCGGATGTCTCCCGTGTCGAGGTGATGCGCACTTATGAAGCGGCCCTGAATCTGCCCGGTGATGCCGGTCGGGGACAAGCCGTGTATTTTTCCGCGTGCGCCCGATGCCATGGAGTCGCTGTTTCGGAGAACGCCGGCCCGAATGTTCTTTTCGGGCCCGACCTGGGTACTGTCCGACACTGGCCTTCCCGAGCGCTGCTGGAAGCGATTCTGGTTCCGGAGAGGACGATTGCGGACGGCTACGAGCTATGGAGGTTGGAGCGGCGGGGCGATGCGCCGGTTACGGGGATTATCCATGCAGAGACCCCTTCTTCCGTCACGCTGATCACGGAAGAAGGCCGCGAGGAAGTAGCGCTGCGTACGGAGATCGAAATGTTGCGCCGGCTCGATGCATCCCCGATGCCGGTTGGCCTCGAGGAGGATATCGATATACAGGAGATGGCCGATCTCCTGGCGTTTTTACGGATGCTCTGATCAGGGCGGCTACGCCGCGTCTTCCAGCGCCTTCCGCATGGCGTCTGCACTCGTGAATTTTACCCGGGGGCGTCCGGTTTCTTTGCCCCGAGCGGTTTCCAGCTCGTCGAGACGCATCCAGTCTTCGTAACTGAAATAACCGGGACACCGGGTATAAATCATGCGCTCCGCCTTTTCGGCCGACGGGGCTTCCGGGGAAAGCAGGCTCCCGTTTCGCACATCTTCCAGCATACAAGTCGCTGTTTCCACGGAGTCGGCTTTATTCGTACCGATGACTCCTGAAGGTCCCCGCTTGATCCATCCCCCGGCATATTCGCCGGTCACATGTTTGCGGGTGGCAGGGTCCACTACGCGGCCTTTTTCGTTAGGAATGACA
>JANQSQ010000054.1 GCA_028283985.1 Rhodothermales bacterium
CCCATGCCAGCGAGCGACAAGTGACGCGGGACCTTGAAACGCTAAAGGAGCGCGGGCTAATCGTTTCTTCCGGTCACGGTGCTACGGCCCGGTGGAAGCGTGTTAAGACAGCAGATGATTCTTCCGGGGGGGCTAATGGGGGCTTATAGGGGGTTAATGGGGGCTTATAGGGGCTTATTCTACTATAGCAATGCAAAGAAACGCAGCCTTTGTCCAGCGTTCAAAGAATATTGGGTAACAGGCGCCTGACATGACCGACCTGCAAATCACCGAGTCCGCTGCTGTCCAGTTTCCCATGGTTCGCCATGCGGAGGCTATCGGCTGGATATCCGTCCCGCCCGATATTGCTTTGCAGAAGCGGGGCGGCGAGGCCGGGATGTTGTTCCGGGACGAGATCAAAGGAGCGATGAGGCGCTTCAATGCCTGGATGACGGACGATGTTATCCGCTCCGTTATCGACCGGATCGAGGCGATACCTTCCACGATTGAAGGCAACCGGGAGATACTTTTATGGCTGCGGGGCGAACGGCAATGGTACGACGAGAATGAGCAGCGTCACCGGCGGGTCCGGTTCATCGATTTCGAGCATTCGGGCAATAATGCATTGCACGTTACGTGGGAATGGAAAATCAAGCCTCCGGCCCGCAAGGGCAATCGGGCGGATGTTATGTTCGTGGTCAACGGCGTACCGGTTGCAATTGTCGAACACAAGAACCCCACGGACGCCGACGCCATTGAACGCGGCATTACCCAACTGCGGCGCTACGAAAGGGAAACGCCTGAACTGATAGGTGCGGCACAACTCTTCAACGTTACGCATCTGCTCGAATACTGGTACGGCGTTACCTGGAATGTTTCGCACCGTTTTATGGCCCGCTGGAAGGAGCGCCCGGAGGACACCTACCGGTTCGCTGTTCAGTCGTTCTTCGAACCGACCGACTTTCTGCGCACGTTGCGAGACTGGATTCTCTTCTACGTCGAAGACGGCGAAACGAAGAAGTCCGTCCTTCGTCAGCACCAGCGTCGCGCTGCCGACCGCATTGTCAAGCGCTGCTCCAGCCGGGAAAAGTGTCGCGGACTTATCTGGCACACGCAAGGCTCCGGCAAGACCTTCACGCTGCTTACCGCCGCCCGACTTATTCTCGAACGAGAGGATCGGTTTCGTACGCCGACTGTGGTCGTGGTCGTGGATCGGACGGAACTCGAAGGGCAGCTCAAAGGCTGGGTAGAGCGTTTGCTCGGAGAAATGCAGCAGCAGGCTATAGCCATCTCGCGCGCGAACTCCAAAGACGATCTCCGGGAACTGTTCAGGGCCGACCAGCGCGGGTTGATTCTGTCCATGATCCACAAGTTCGAGGGTATCGAGAAGAACGCCAACACCCGCGACAACATTTACGTGTTCATCGACGAGGCGCATCGCTCGGTGGCCAAGGACTTGGGCACCTACCTGATGGCGGCGCTGCCCAATGCTACGATTGTCGGATTTACCGGTACCCCGATTGCCCGGACGCACCAGGGCGAGGGGACATTCAAGATATTCGGGGCGGACGACGAGCGGGGCTACCTGGACAAGTACACGATCGCCGAATCCATCGAAGACGAGACGACGCTGCCGATTCGCCACACGATGGCGCCCAGCGAAATGAGGGTGCCGGCGGAGCGGCTCGATCAGGAGTTTTTCGCCCTTGCCGAAAGCGAAGCGGTCACCGATGTGGACGAACTCAATAAAGTGCTTGAAAGAGCCGTCGGTCTGCGCACATTCCTGACCGCCGACGACCGTATCGAAAAGGTTGCCGCCTTTGTCGCAGACCATTTCAGGGAAAATGTGAAGCCGCTCGGTTACAAGGCGTTCCTTGTTGCCGTGAATCGGGAAGCCTGCGCCAGATACAAGCGCGCACTCGATAAACACCTTCCGAGCGAATGGAGCGCCGCAGTCTATACCGGGAACCCTGACGATATTGTTCACCGTCCGCTGGTCGCCGAATTGCAACTGTCGCCCGGGCGTGAGGAGGATGTCCGCCTCATGTTCAAGAAAGCAGGTGAGAATCCGCAGATTCTCATTGTCACCGACAAGTTACTGACGGGCTACGATGCGAAGCTTCTTTACTGCATGTATCTCGACAAACCGATGCGCGACCATGTACTTTTGCAGGCGATCGCAAGGGTAAATCGACCTTATGTGGACGCAAACACCAACCGCAAGCGCGTCGGCCTTGTCGTTGACTTTGTGGGTGTTTTGGGCGAACTGAAGAAAGCGTTGCGATTCGATTCGGAGGATGTGAGTGGGGTCATTGAGGGACTTGACCTGCTCAGGAAGGACTTTCTTGAAAAAATCGAAAGGGCAAAGTCGAATTACCTGACTGGCGAAGGCGACGAATACGCGGATGAGCACCTTGAGCGGATCGTGTACGGGCGCTTTCTGAATCCCGAATCGCGCGAGGAATTCTTTGCGGCCTATAAGGAGATCGAGGCCCTTTGGGAGATACTGTCGCCTTCGCCGGAACTGCGCGATCATATAGAGGCCTTTGGAAAACTCGCCCGTCTCTACGATACGGTTCGGAATGCATACGCGAAAACCATCCGTTACCAAACGGATCTGGCGCAAAAAACGCGCCGCATGGTGCAGGAGAGCGCAGTCCAGTATAACCTTGGCGATTTTACGAAGACGGTGACATTCGATACGGACACGCTTGCAACGCTTCGGCGTGAGCAGGGCCCCAAAGAAGCCAAGGTGTTCAATCTGGTACGCGGGCTCCGCCAGGAAATCGAGAACCAGCCCGAGATGGAGGCCATCCTCATACCTTTGAAAGAGCGGGCGGAAGGGGTTCTGCAGGATCTGGAGCGTCGCCATACGGATGGGCTGGCAGCCATGGATTTTTTGGCGGATCTGGTTCGTGAAAAGGAGGCCGCGGCTGATGAATTGAAAAACAGTGGACTTGCGCCGCGCGCTTTTGGCGTCTATTGGACGCTGAAGGACGACGAGGGCTTGCGAGCCGCCGGGATTGATCCCATGGAATTGGCGCGGGATACCGAAGCGCTCATTGATCGGTTTCCCCACGCAGCCGTTAATTCCGAGGAGAGACGGCGGTTGCGGGCAGACCTCTATAAACCGCTTCTGACACTGGCCGAAGAAGAGCGCCGTAGTATCGTAGCGCGAATTCTTGTAACGCTTTTGGGCGCGAATGTAAATGCGGATACATGAAGAGCGGCGCGTGGCGATTTGCAGCCGCGTCGAATACTGGTCAGGGCGCTTGAATGTGAAGCCTCGGCAAGTGCGGGTTCAGTCTATGACTCGCAAATGGGGCTCTTGCTCCATGTCGGGGATTATTACGCTGGCGAACGATCTGGCTGACCAGGAGGACGGATTTCAGGATTTCGTGATCGCCCACGAATTGCTGCATCTGCGGGTCCCCAATCACGGGCGGCTGTTCAAGGCGTTAATGACAGCCTATGTGCCCGATTGGAGGCGGTATGACGTGAGAAGGTAAGGCGCGCTACCGCCATTGCTTCCAAATCAGGAAGGATTGGTTTCCCATAGACGCCGAATGCCGTACCGGTCGAATAACGTCTTGATCGAGATGAAAACGAGGTTGTGCGCAAGCGCTTGCGCAATGAGCATTCTGTCGAACGGATCGCGATGGGGACCCGGTAGCGACCCGGCGCGTACGGCGTCTTCAACAGTGATCGGCAATTCTGCAAAGCCTTCGCCGGCGATAGCTCCGGGAACGTCGTCCGCAAGCGCCTCGGCTCCGGGTAGTTTGCCGATACGGCGCTTGGTGGCGATTTCCCAGGCTGACGCCGCACTGACGAGTTTCTCGTTCGATTCGTTTTCGATGGCGTGGCGAGCGGCGACCGATAACCGGTTGCTTCCGGCCAGCCACCATATGAAGGCGTGGGTATCGAGAAGAAGGCGCAACGATCAACCCTCCCATGCGGACAACTCCTCTTCCGGGAGCGGGTCGAAAAAGCTGTCGTCGAGTGCTATCCGGTCCTTCCATGAGCCGAATTGCGGCTTTCCCTGGCGCTGGAGACGTACAAGGCGAGCGATCGGTTTGCCGTTGCGGGCAATAACGATCTCTTCGCCGTCCTCGACTTGCGCAAGCAGACGCGACAAGTGGGTCTTCGCTTTATGAACGTTCACTACTGGCATTATCAGGCTCCCTGGCATATGGTTAGTCAAATATATGACTAATCCCGATATTGTTTCAAGTATTTTTTATAATTCCCTAATTTTACTGGAGGAAAGCAGTTTATTCTTTTCGCAAGTTCTTTTTCATGGGCCGGATATCCACCGAAACCGCTAAGATCAATGCAGAGTTTCCCTAACCCATCCCCGGAACCCCTTCACTCCCGGAACCCGCTCTTCCCCAAATCGTGCATCAGGCACG
>JANQSQ010000072.1 GCA_028283985.1 Rhodothermales bacterium
GGACTGGTACGCCTCGGGACTGCTTGTCAGATGGATCAATCCGAATTTTTCGGCATGATCGTACAGTTCCCTTGCGTAACCGTTTCCACTGAACAGCGCTCCTTCATTTTTCCGGATGGTTTCCCGAATGACCTCGTCCGCTTCCTTGCCGGACTCGATTTCCTCGCACATATGCTTCAGGCTGTCCGCCAGCGCTGCGTTGAGCATCGTGAGCGGAAAAGCGATATGCTGATTGCCCCCCACCGCCCGAAACTCGAACCGATTGCCGCACCACGGAAAAGGCGCGGTGCGATTGCGGTCTTCCTTATTAGCCTTGATATCCACCACCGGCGCCGATACTTCGATTTGCTTGTGCTGTATCCCGTGCATGGCAAAGGGGCCGCCGTCTGCGATCTCCCTCACACAGCGCTCCATCGATTCGCCAAGATGGAGGGTAATGATGGCAGGCGGCGCCTCCTGCGCCCCCAGCCGATGGTCGTTCCCCGACGTGGACACCCCGCAGCGCAGCAGGTCGCCGTGCTGCCTGACGCTCCGCAGCAGGGCGGCAACGAATGCGATGAAGCGGCGATTTTCGCGCTCGGTTTCGCCCGGCACGAACAGATTCACGCCGGTGTCGGTGTTCAGCCCCCAGTTGTTGTGCTTGCCGTTTCCATTGATGCCGGCAAACGGCTTCTCGTGAAAAAGGGCGACAAGTTCATGTTCGAAAGCAAGATCGCGCAGTACATCCATGGCAAGCACATTCGTATCTGCCGCGAGATTCGCCAGATTGAAGATGGGGGAAATCTCATGCTGCGCAGGCGCCACCTCATTGTGCGTGCAATGGATCGAAATACCCAGCGCCCACATCGTTTCCCGCGCCTCCGCTATATACCGGTTGATACGCGGGGACAATCGGGAAAAATAATTGGTGGACAATTCCTGTCCGCGAAACGGCGAAGCGCCCAAAATCGTGCGTCCGGTAGCTACCAGATCCGGCCGCGCCAGATACAATTCACGCTCTATGAGGAAAAATTCCTGCTCCCATCCGACATTGCATACGATTTCGGTTGCGTCGGTATCGCCAAGATGCTCAAGAAAACGCAGGCCCCGCTCGTTGACCGCAAGATTCGCGCGCAGCAAGGGGGTCTTCAGGTCAAGCGCCTCGCCCGTCCAGGAAACGAAGGCCGACGGGATATACAGCGTTTGCCGATAAACAAACGGAGGGGAACCGGTGTCCCAGCCGATGTACGCCGCAGCCTGATGCGTTTCCCGGAGTCCGCCATTCGGAAAAGACGATCCGTCCGTTTCCGTCTGAAACAGCTCGGAGCCCGTCAGGTTGATGATCAGCCGGTCGGTTTTAAAATCCACCCCGACGAACGTCTCGAGTTTTTCGCCGTGGACCGGCCCTCGCATGGGCGAGAACCAGTGTGAATACCCGATGCACCCCTTCGACTGCGCCCATTCGCGTATAGACTTCGCCAGCTCGTTCGCCTCCTTTTTCTCCATGGGTAGCCCGGTCGCCCGGCACCGGGCAAAGGAGTAATACACTTCCGGATCCACCAACTTCTTCAGGATGGCGTCATCCAGCACGCGGTCGTTGATGTTCGCCAGAGACGGAGGCAGGGGAATGGTCTGGAGGGGAGCGTCGTGCGTCGAGTGCTTCATGGCTGTAACTTGTTCCATTTCGGGACAGCGCCTGGAAGTCCGGCTTCCGGGACGAATATTAATTTTTTGCCGAGAAATACCCAAGTTTAATTTGTTTGGTAATCAATAGCGTTGATTTTGTTCTGATGCCCAATAATTTTGGCTGAAAAAGGCCGCAAAATGGAATCTCATCCCGCTTTATCCCGCCTCATGCCACGCCATCTTCAGCTATACACTGCCAGGTTTTTGTCGCTTGGCACTGTCGTTTTACACGGGGTATTCCTTGTTAAAGCAGTGCAGGTTGCCGGCGCCCTGCCGAAGAAATCCGGCTCGGTGTTCGAAGCCGTGCTGTACCGCGGCGAACTGTCCAGAGGGAATGTGGCGCAA
>JANQSQ010000076.1 GCA_028283985.1 Rhodothermales bacterium
ACGGGACAGGAGGTGACCTGGGACGATGTGATGAACTCGACCCAGAAACTCACCCCGGCCACCTGGGAATTCGGCGACGTGCCGATTTTTGCGGCGGCCGTGCCCGGCGAGACGGTGCTGAACCGCCGGCCGTTCGAAGAAGACGAGATGGCGATTTCGGGATAGGCCCCGCAGAGCATCGCTGCATAGTGCTAACAGGCCCTAATTTCTTTCCAGGGCCCCCCTGGCGGTTATCGCAGGACGGTTATAGCCACACGCCGGCCACGAGCAGTACGACTCCAAGGCCCACGACGCCTATGATCGTGGCCATGACGGTCCACGAACGGAGCGTCTGGGCCTCGGTCATGCCCATGAGCTGGTTCACGAGCCAGAAGCCGGAATCGTTCACGTGCGACAGCACGGTGGCGCCGCAGGCTACCGCGATCGTGATGGCGCCGAGCATCGGCTCCGAGAAACTGCCGTTCTGGATAATGGGCGCCAGCAATCCCGCCGATGCGACCATGGCCATCGTGGCCGAACCCTGCGCTACCCGGATCACCACGGCGATCAGGAAGCCGAACAGGAGGATCGGCAGTTGCGTGGCGGCCATCATCTCGGTCAGCGCGTCGCCTACGCCTGTTTGGACCAGGATGTGCGCGAACACCCCGCCGGCGCCGGTCAGCAGAATAATCATGCCCACGGGCTCCATGGACCGGGTGGCGATGCGCTGCACTTCGTCCGCGGAAAAGCCCAGCCGGATGCCGAGAAAGTAAAAGGCAAGCAAAAGCGCTGCGGTGAGCGCTGTGAACGGGTGTCCGATGAACGATATCCATTCCCGGAGATCGCTTCCTTCCGGGAGCACGATTTTACCGGCCGTATTCGCGAGAATCAGCACGAGGGGCAGTGCAATGAGCGATACGACCATGGCGAAACTGGGTGCCTTTCGCCCCTCGGTATCGTCTTCGTGGTGTTCCACGGTTTCCGGCACCGCCACATGGATGCGCCGCGCAATGCGGTTGCCGAAGAAGACGCCGCCTATGGCTGCGGCGGGCGCCCCGGCGAGGACGCCGAAGAAGATGACCCAGCCGAGGTCTGCGCCGATGATCGACGAGACGGCCACCGGTCCCGGGGTGGGCGGAATGCAGGCATGCGCCACAGCCATGCCTCCTACGAGCGGGATGCCGTAGTAGAGCAGCGATTTGCCGGTTCTGCGGGCCAGGTTGTAGACGAGGGGAATGAAAATGATCAGCCCGACTTCGAAGAATACGGGCGTGGCGACGATGATGCCGATCAGGGCCAGCGCCCACTGGGCCTTCCGTTCTCCAAACACCCTGATGATAGTCGAGGCGATTTTGCCTGCTCCGCCCGATGCCTGAATCATCTCGCCCAGCATGGTGCCCACTCCGATCACCACGGCAATGTAGCCGAGCGTGTTGCCCATGCCTTCGGTGACCGCTTCGGCGACCGCCGAGGGGGGCACTTTACCTACGATGGCGGCGATGAAGCTTACGACAAGCAGGGCGATGAACGCCTGCATGCGCAGCGCGATGACCAGAAGCAGGAGTACCCCGATGCTGCCGGCGGTCAGAAGAAGTAATGCGGTGGTGGACATATGACTACAGATAAAAGGGCAGGGGTGGTAAAATTACAGGATACTCTGATTAAGTCCGCACTGCCCCGAATCCACAGCGTTTCCTGCTAATTTCAACGATACAATTATAATATCTTTTACGCATGAACGCGAAGCGCTGATCGAAGCGGTTTTGATCAGAGTATCCTGTAGTACCTTGACGCTGAAAATACAGAACCTTTTCCATAGATGACCTCCGCCTTGCGATCATTTCGGCGCAATGTGCCCGGCGCCTTTCCTGTTTTCCCCCTGTCCATCGCGCTGTGCTGCGCTGTATTGTGCGGATGGTTGTTGCCCGAGACGGCCCGGGCCCAGGAGCAACCGCGCCAGGAGCGGCAGCAGACCACGCCGAAACAGGACCTTATTATTATGCAGCGCGTCAGCGGACCGGTCGAACTGGACGGACTCAGTTTCGAACCGGCCTGGCAGTCCGTCGAGCCGTACGTTCCGTCGCAGTACGAGCCGAACAACGGAACGCCTCCGACCGAGCGCACGGAGATGCTCATCGCCTACGACGAGGAGTATCTTTTTCTCGCCCTGCGCGCGTACGACCGGAACCCGGAGGGCATTCGCGCCAACACGCTCTACCGGGACCGGCTCAGCAACGACGATCATTTCGAGATTCTGATCGATTCGTACAACGACAACGAGACCGGCATGCTGTTCAACAGCAATCCGAGGGGGCACCGGCGGGAGGCCGCCATCTCGAACGACGCCAGCGGCGGAGGCATTGCATCGGGCGGCTGGATCAATGTGAATTTCAACACCTACTGGGATGTCGAGACCGTCATTGCCGACAGCGGGTGGTTCTCGGAAATGCGCATCCCGTTTTCCAGCCTGCGCTTCCAGCCGCGCGAAGACGGCACGGTCATCATGGGGCTGACCCTGCAACGCAAGGTCGTGCGCAAGGATGAGCGGGTAGTGTTTCCTCCGGTCGAGCGTATTTCGAACTGGGCGTTCCTGAAGCCGTCCCTCGCGCAGAAATTTCTGCTGGAGGGCATCGAATCGGAGTTGCCCGTATATGTGACCGGATACGGACTGGGCGGTGCAGGGGAAACGGCCCAACTGGAGAGAGGCGTCTGGGGATACGACCGCGATGTGACGCGGGAGATCGGGGCTGACCTGAAGTACCAGTTTGCGAACAATGCCACGCTCGACCTGACATTGAACACCGATTTTGCGCAGGTCGAAGCGGACGATCAGCAAATCAACCTGACGCGGTTTTCGCTCTTCTTTCCGGAGAAGCGCCAGTTCTTTCAGGAGCGAGCCGCCATTTTCGATTTTCGGACAGGGGGATTGAGCCGTCTTTTTCACAGCCGGCGCATCGGGCTGACGGAAGACGGCGCTCCCGTGCGGATCCTGGCCGGCGCGCGGGGCGCGGGGCGCTTCGGGCAGTGGGACATTGGGGCGCTCACCATGCAGACCGCGCCCACCTTTTCACAGTCGGAGAATTTCGGGGTGCTGCGCCTTCGCCGGAAGGTGTTCAATCCCTGGTCGTATGCGGGCGCGATGGGGACGAGCCGCATCGGTGTGGACGGTGCGTACAATTTCGCCTACGGCCTGGACGGCGTTTTCCGGCTTTTCGGGGACGATTACCTGACGCTCCAGTGGGCGCACTCGTTCGATGACATGCGCATCGATAGCCCGGATTACCGCCCGCTGAACGGCGGACGCATGACCGTGCAGATGGAGCGGCGGCGCAGCAGGGAATGGGAATACCGCTCCATTCTGGCCTGGGCGGGCGCGGACTACGATCCGGGCATCGGGTTCTCGCAGCGCAACGACTTCACCCTGGTGGACAACATGCTTTCCTACACCTGGCTGCCCCCGGAAGGCGCCCGGCTGATTTTCCACACCTTCGAAATGGCCGGGTTTACGTATTTGCGCAATGAGGACGGTTCCATCGAATCTGCGCAGGTGGGCCCCCGGTGGAGTTACGGGGCCCGGAACGGAACGCGGGGGCAGGCCGGGTTCATGGTGTTGTACGAAGATCTGTCCGCTCCTTTTTCGATCGGGGAGGTGGAGATCCCCGCCGGAAGCTACACGTTCTGGGAAGCGGAAGTGTCGTATGGAGAATCCAATACGAACCGGTACCGGTTGGGGCCCACGTTACAGGCAGGCCCTTTCTACGACGGCTGGAAGGTCACGGCCGCTGCGCGTCCCACCTGGTACGTATCGCCGCACCTTGAAATTTCAGGGCGCTACGAGTACAGCCGGATTCGTTTTCCGGACAGGGATGCCGGGTTGCACGCACACCTGCTGCGGTTCAGGATCGGCATGGCCCTGGATACGCAGGCGTCGGCCAACGTTTTCCTGCAGTACAACAGCATAAGCGACGTCCTCTCGTCCAATATCCGCCTGCGGTACAATTTCCGCGAGGGGAACGACCTGTGGCTGGTCTACAACCATGGAATGAACACGGCGCGGAACCGGTTCAACCCCGCGCCGCCGCTTACGGACAACCGGACGCTGCTCGTCAAGTACACCTATACCTTCCAGCTATAGGCGCCGTTTGCCGGGAAAAACAAAGCAGGCGGTTTGCAAAGCCGGCGCCGCTGCAAAGTTCAGGGGCTGCTTAAGCAATGATTGGG
>JANQSQ010000078.1 GCA_028283985.1 Rhodothermales bacterium
GGGGCGGCCCCACGGGACTGAACAATCTTTCCGTTTCCGTAGGAGAAGACGCCGGCACGATCGAGGAAGTCTACGAGCCGTACCTTATTCAGGAAGCCTTTCTGGAAAGAACGCCGCGGGGGCGCGTCGCCACGGAGCGGGCATACAAACACCTGGGCATAAAACCGTCCGGGTCGGCGCAATCCCTGTTCGAATAAGCGAATTGAACGGGTGCGCTTGTCCGGGCAACCCGGTATACCTTATCCTCGTACCTGTTCGTACAAGGGCTTCTCGTAATCCCTCTTTTCTGCCACATTTATTATCGCCTCGATATGCCGTACGTCGTAGCAGAACCGTGCATCAATTGCAGATATACCGATTGCGTAGAGGTCTGTCCTGTCGATTGCTTTTATCAGGGGCCGAATTTCCTGGTCATTCACCCGGAAGAATGCATCGACTGCAATGCGTGCGTACCGGTGTGTCCGACCGAAGCAATCTATGCGGACGATGAATTGCCCGAGGAATGGGCTCATTACCTGGAATGGAACGAGCACCTTGCCAATCAATGGCGCGATCTCGGATACAATATCACCGAGAAAATCGAAGGGCTCCCGGATGCGGAGGAATGGGAGAGCAAGGAAAAATCCGAGGAAGACATTCTCACCTGGGAGACCGACTAAACTCGGCGGCGTTCCCTCCGAAACACCTCCCCGTCGCCTGACCCGGCTTCGCGGTTCCGCTACGTTCCGGCAGAGTAATCCGTGGCGTACGCCGTCTGCTCGTCGGTGAGTTTGTCTATCGAAATGCCCATGGTCTCCAGTTTGACGGAAGCGATCTCCTGGTCGAGCGCTTCGGGCAAGTCGATGACCGTGTTTTCGAGCCGCTCTCCCCGCTGGTGCGTCTGCACAAGCTTGAGATGCGCATTGAACTGGTTCGCAAAGCTCATGTCCATCACTTCGGAGGGGTGCCCCTCCGCAGCGGCCAGATTGACGAGCCGGCCATCCGCAAGCACATAAATGGTCCTGCCGTTCTTCAGCAGATACTCGCGGTTGTCGGCGCGGACCCGGGATGTTTTTTCGGATAATTCGACCAGTTCCTCGAGGTTGAGTTCGACGTCGTAGTGCCCGGTATTGCACACCAGGGCGCCTTCTTTCATGGAAGCGAAGTGACGCCCGCGAATCACGTCCTTCATGCCTGTCGCGGTTACGAACACGTCGCCGACGGCGGCCGCTTCGTCCATCGTCATCACCCGGCAGCCCTCCAGCGTGGCCTTGAGGGCCAGGGTAGGCCGGACTTCCGTGACGATCACATTGGCGCCCAGTCCCTTCGCCCGCATCGCTACGCCGCGTCCGCAGTGTCCGTATCCGGCCACGACAAAATTCTTGCCGGCGATAAGAATGGATGACGCGCGCAGAATCCCGTCCAGCGTGCTTTGTCCGGTGCCGTACACATTATCGAAGTCCCACTTGGTTTCCGCGTCGTTGACGGCATACACGGGATACAGCAATTTCCCGTCGGCGGCCATGGCGCGCAGGCGGTGCACCCCTGTCGTCGTCTCCTCGCTGCCCCCGACGATGTGGTCGGCCAGTTCCGGAAAGGCATTATGTACCCGGAAGATAAGATCGGCGCCGTCGTCGAGCGTGAGATGGGGCGGGGTATCCAGCGTCCGGTCGATGCTCCAGTAGAAATCCTCCACGCTTTGCCCATGCCACGCGTAGATCTCGATGCCGGCCTGCGCCAGGGCGGCGGCCACCTCGTCGTTGGTGCTGAGCGGATTGCATCCCGACCACGCCACATCCGCGCCGCACGCGGCGAATGTCTCTACCAGCACCGCGGTCTCCTTGGTGACGTGGAGACACCCGGTAATCCGGTATCCTTCGAACGGTTTGCTTTCGGCGTAGTGTTCGCGCAGGCGCATCAGCACCGGCATCCGGCTCTCCGCCCATGCAATGTCCCGGCGTCCGCTGTCGGCCAGGCCCAGATCGCGCACCTTATAGGCGCCTTGTTTGTAATCCATGTTTCGAGGTGTGAGATCAACTGTGTCGCTAAGAATACTCCGATTAAGTCCCCTTTGATCAGAGTATCCTTAAAGAGGGAAATCCGGGAAAATACCCGCATGTGCGGGGCTTGCTCCGCCTCCCCTGAAAATTCAATTCTACAGGATACTCTGATTTAAGTCCAAGAAGTTCAGAGGCCGCTTAAGTAATGATTGGGTCCTGGAGCGCACAACAAGACCATCCAACGCCGAACCGCAAAAT
>JANQSQ010000090.1 GCA_028283985.1 Rhodothermales bacterium
CAGGGTCCCGACAAACATCCTGTTGCGATCATCGCCGCCGGCCGGAATCGTATTCTGCCAAGTCATTTCCCAAACGATCTCCTCGGTCTCCGCATTCTCGATCCAGCCGTAATCGTACTGCCCGCTGAGCGACACCTCCCCCACAGCCCGAATACGTAAGAATCCTTCCCCATCGAAGGTAAGCGGAGCCGAAAGGCGCTCCCTGTTACCCAGCCCGGTAAGATCGACGAGAGGAAGCCCCGGCGCTCCTTCGCCAGGAAATGGCGTCCGTCCCGCAGGCCGCGCGGGCGCCGCCAGCGCAAATGCCGAATCTTCTTCCGAGTCCGGGACTGCGATGAATGCCTCCCTGTCTACCGTAAGCACCTCGATAGCAGATGGGTCCGTGTCCCTATCGACATGGAACAGCGTAACGCCCCATCTTTCCGGATAATCGGGTTCTCCATGCGTCCACCCGGCGTAGGAATGCGAATCGTCCGTCTGATAGGTTGCCGTGTATATGCCCGGCGACAGATCCAGAAAAACCAACTCGCGTCGGTTGTTGCGGCCGCCCGCAGGCAAAGAGCGTTCCGGCGTCATTTCCCATACGACCCGCTCGGAGAGTCCGGCGGTAATCGTTGCATAATCGTACCGGTCTTCGTCCCCCATTTCCCCCAGCGCATAGACGGCGATCCGGGCTGGCGCCCGTACGCGAAACCGCGCAATATGGCGTTCACTGTCCCCCACGCGATCGATCCGGATGAATGGTTCCTGTTCCTCCCAGGGATCGACCGGCTGCACGGCTTCCGGCATAGCGGTGAACAACGAAACGCCCCACCCTGCCGGATCGAACGGGGGATTCCGCACCCAGTCCCCATAATCCTGCCGCGGATCCGTCCGGAAAACCGCCCGATACAGACCGGGCGACAGGGAAACGGTCCCGTCGAACAGGCGGTTGACCTCCCATCCTCCGGCGGGTACGGTATTCTCGCGACGCATGTCCCACACCCGTTCCCCACTGGCTGCGTCTTCGATCCAGCCATAATCCATCCGCTCCTCGCCTATTTCGCCCACCGCATACACATGCACCTCCGCCGGCCGGGTCACCCCAAACAGGTGTTCGGCGGTTTCCCGCCCTTCCATGGGCGCCGAAGTCCAAAGCAGTTCTTTCTCCCCGGGAAGGAATACAGGGGAAGCCGTATCAAGGTACACGGGGGCGGCAAGCGTATCTCCCAATGGGCGCACAACCATCCGCCACTCGTCGGCGTCGTTGCGCCAGACATGTCCATCGCCCACGGACAGATCGAACAGACCGTCCAGCAAGGATAATTCGAAAGAAGAACCATCTTCATTCCCGTACGAAGTGAAATACACATCGTAGACGCCCGCCTGGAACGCTACGGTATCGGTAACGAGAGCCAGGGTGTTATCCCCTTTCCGCAAGGGCGCCGAATACATGTCCCAGACCACCTCACGATCTTCCCGGCGCAAGATCCAACCATAGGCAGCAAGAGAAATACTATCCGCCTGTTCTTCCGACTCGAACGACCCTGCGGCGTCGATCACAACACGCACCGGCTGCTCGACGCGGAATGTTTCCTCCAGCAACAGACCGGGTTCAATGTCCGAATAAACGACCAGACCATCCGGGGGAGGAGCGGGCTGCATAACACGCCACAGCACAAGCAGTGTCAACACTGCGAGCAACAGCAACTGAAACCGTATAATACCGGGTCGTTTCACGCGGCCTGGGCGCCTGACGCAAATGGATGAAGAAATACTTTTGAAGGAAATGTACGCAATGGACGTAACGAACCGTTTATGTCTACGTATCAATCCATAACAAAGTTACCGGCTCCGGGGAAAGGGTATACCGCAGGACAAGAACCGTATGACGTATTTCCCGTATGAAAGGCGCCCTCTCACCCGGCATACCGCCTGTGGCCAATCATTTCGCAAATAGAATTCTCCAAAGCGGGCCGGGGTATATCGACACCGTGTTGCGCAACCGGGGCCAACGGGTGGCGTGCATCGTCGCCGCGCTGATATGTTTCTTCCTGAGCGTGGCGTTCAATGGATTCGAGTGGTTGTCCGGCACGCCCTGGCATGCCGCAGTCAATTTTTCCTATCAACTCGTCGTCATCGCGGGTTTCGTACTGGCATGGTTTCTGCTGTCGTACTACCTGAAACAGCGACCGATCGGCCCCCTGAAAACGCTCTGGACCACCTTGCTGCTCGCTCTCGTCGCAGCGGCCGTCATCCGGTTGATGGTAGGCATTACCGCCGCGGAAAATGTGGAAGGCAACCCTGCCGTGCTTGGCTTCGAATACGACACCGGCGTCCCGCTCACATTCGCCACGGTGGTCAAGATGCACGTGATCACTTCCCTGCGCGCGTTGCTTGCCTTTTACCTGTTGCTTCGCTTTCAGGACCTGGTCCTGTTCAAGCGAACGAAGCAAAGCCAGCGGAACTGGTATCTGATGCTCGTTTTCATGGGGATCGCTTCGCTGCTGACAATCCTGAGGGACCCTGCCGAAGATCCCGGAATAGTACAGGGCGTAGCTTTTACGCTGGTCTTAATCCTTATGCTCCTCAACGCCTTCCGCGTGTCGTGGATCGTGTTTCTGTCGTTCCGGGCCAAGGCGGCCGGCGTAGGGTTCTCGATCCTGCTCATTCTGTTATTGTTCGCTTCCCTGTCCCCGGGCGGGATTCTGCCCGCGCATTTCATGTACATACGCCATGCCAGCTACCCGCTGGATCAGTTCACCCTGGCCGCATTGGCCTTTGGCCTGTTGTACTGTGTCACCTCATTTCTTTTTCTCATTTTCCATCTTCCCACAACAGGCGATTTCCGGCGCAAAGCCGGGGAAATCACTGCCATGTACTCGCTGACGAATCTCGTCAATCAGGCATTCGACCCCGACAAACTACACCTCACTATTACAAAAACCCCTGTGGATACAGGCACGGCGCAGATGTCCTGGCTGGCCATTGCGGACGAGCGCAGCGGATCGCTCCGCCCGCAAGTCGTGGCGGCATGGAAGACCACCACCGAGGATGTCGAAACCATGGTGGATGTGGCCGCGCTATACGAAGAACTCGCTACCCGGCGCGAGCCGGTGATCCTCGACGAAGCCCCCGCGGACCGTCGCATCCGGGGAAAACCGGGCGATCCGATCGGCACCATGCTTATGACGCCGCTTATCACGCGGGACAAGTTGCTGGGCGGTCTCTTCGTGGCGAAAGATGTCGTCCAAGGATTCGAGCAGGACGATGTCGAGTCGATCAGCGTCTATGCCGCCCAGGCCGCCATTGCCCTGGACAATGCGCGCCTCTTCGAGGAACAACTTGAAAGGGAACGCCTCTCCCGCGAATTGGATATCGCCCGGGAGGTACAACAACGACTCCTGCCGCACGACCTGCCTGAGATGCAGGGGCTGGCGGTGGCGGCTTCCAGCATTCCTGCGTACGAGGTAGGAGGTGATTACTACGACTTTCTGAAACTGGACGAAGCACGCCTTGCGTTCATCATTGCGGACGTGTCCGGGAAGGGCACTTCGGCGGCGTTCTATATGGCCGAACTACAGGGCATTTTCCGTTCCACCACGCGCATGGCGCCTTCACCGGCAGACTTTCTCGAACAGGCCAACCTTGCGCTTTCTTCCGCGCTCGAGCGCCACGTCTTCGTATCCGTGATCTATGGTGTAATCGATGTCCGTAAAGGAGAATTGACACTGGCCCGCGCCGGGCATTGCCCCGCCATTCTTATTTCCCGGGAGGGTACGGGACGCCTGATTCGTCCGCAAGGACTCGGTCTTGGTCTGGACCGGGGCCGGCGTTTCCGGGATGTGCTCGAAGAAGAGCATATTCCGCTCCAGCCCGGCGATATCATTACGGTATACACGGACGGCGTCGTCGAAAGCAGGAATAACCAGGGGACCGAATACGGGTACGAGCGGCTGCTCGAAGCCCTGAAAACCCACCGGAAGAAAGAGGCGTCGGCGCTGCATGAAGCACTCCTCTCGGACCTTCACGATTACCTCGGTCGTACCGAATACGATGACGACATGACGCTCGTGGTCCTGAAATGGGACGGCGCGAAAAACCACACGAAACGATCGGCAACATGAGCAATTTTTCGGTTGGATTCCGGGCAGAAGCACACATCCGCATCCTCGACCTGAAAGGCGAACTGGATGCGCATACCGTATCCGAACTGGAGGCGGCGCTGCAAAAGTGCCGGGAGGATAAAAACCACCACATCATCGTCAATGGCGCACATCTGCAGTATATCTCGAGCGCCGGCCTGGGCGTGTTCATGGCATACATCGAGGAAATGCGCGAGGCCGGCGGCGATATCAAAATTGCGGGGCTTCAAGCCAATGTCTACAACATATTCGACCTGCTGGGCTTCCCCCTGCTGTTCGACATTGTCAAAGCGGAGGAAGAAGCGATCCGGAAATTCGATGCAGACCGCAAAGACAAAAACGATTCCTGACGCGCGCTTGCATTGCGACGGCGGCCATTTCGCTTATGCCTGAATCCGCACATAGCCTCAGTATCCCCAGCGCCACGCAGCACCTCACCAAGGTGCGCCGGTTTGTGGAGAAGCATGCCCACGAAGCGCGCCTTGGCGAGGAAGCGATCGCGCATATAAAAATGGCCGTGGACGAGGCGTGCGCCAATATCATCGAACATGCCTACGACAACGCCCGGCAAAAAATTTCTGTGTTCGTGATGGTCGACAGCGAGCGATTTACGGTGTGTATCCGGGATCAGGGCCGATCCTTCCACCCGGAATCATGGTCGGAACCCAATCTTTTCAAGATTGCGGAGAGCAGACGGGGAGGCGGACTGGGCGTCCAGATCATGCGCAGTCTGATGGATCAGGTGGAATACACTACACAGGGAAACATG
This sequence comes from Rhodothermales bacterium, assembly GCA_028283985.1. Lineage (GTDB taxonomy): Bacteria > Bacteroidota > Rhodothermia > Rhodothermales > VXPQ01 > VXPQ01. The sequence continues at coordinate 4,894 of JANQSQ010000090.1, forward strand.
AACGAAGTGCGGTTGACGAAATTCCGAAGCGGGCGACCCGGTCGGAACGGCGGAAAAACAGCCTGATCGTACAGAACGCCCCCCCTAAAGCCTCTTTCACAATGTGCGAATCAGTACGGAAAAAGACCCGATGACTTCGAAATGCGGATATATCGCGATAGTGCATCGAGCGGGTGCAACATTCCTGATTATCCTGTGCGCTGCCTTTTGGGGACTCACGCCCGGCCCTGTTCGGGATGCCCGGGGGCAAACGCCTGAAATCATCGAACCTCTTGCAACAAGCGCATCTCCGGGCAAAGCCTTTGCACTCAGTATGATCGCTCCCGGACTGGGCCACCGCTACGTCCGCGGCGGAGATTGGGGCCGCTGGGGAGCGGCTTTTGCGTTAACGGACGCCGGCTTGTGGATCGGGCTCTTAGGCACGAGTCGGTGGCGTAGTCACCTCGTCGAAAGTTATCGAACCTTCGCCACCCGCCATGCCGGCGTCGAACCGACCGGAAAAGACCGAACGTTCTACCTGAACGCTGCGACGTACCGATCCTCGCAGGCTTTCACCGACGCACAGTTCCGAAACCGCGCCCTGGATCAGGTAACGTATGCTGCCGACCCCTCGTTTCAATGGCAATGGGATACGGAAGAGCACTTTCTCCGTTTCCGTGAACTGCGCGAGGACGCCGAATCGTTGCGGCGGCGGCGCAGCGTGCTCATTGCCTCGCTGGCAGCCAACCGGTTGATTGCCGGGGTGGCCGCTTTGCGCGCTGCCGGACGGGCCCGAAGGTCCAACTTGCGCATTTCGCTGGGCCCTCCCCCCATCGAAGCCGATGCGCCCCTCGTGCGCATGGCGTACACATTCTGATTCGTTGCCGGAACCGTGTCTCGCACTTCTGCGAAACCCGTATTCCGGGACGCTCAGGGGCGCCGACGTACAATATCCCGGACGGGTTTGCGTTGTATGCACGGTACTTCCGCAGCAAAACCGTACCATGCCAACCCGACCAGCATCTCCTGCTCCGGGTCGATCCCGGCAATCTCAAAAAATTGCTCCGTCCGGGTGACCGGCCCGGTCGTCCACTTGACCCCGATGCCACGGGTCCAGAGATACAGTTGCACGTTTTGAAGAGCACAGCAACACGCTGCATAATCCTCGCGCTGCCGGATCTCATCGTCGGAACGCAGGCAGGTTACAATCACCCATCCCGGAATGCCAAGCCACCGTGCATACTTTGCAGCGCCGGCCTGCTCGCCCCGGGATTGTCCATACATATCCGCATTCAGGCGGGAAATTTTCCGGGCGGTTTCCGGACCGATCAGATAGAATCGCCACGGCTCGGTAAGATGATGATTAGGCGCCCACCGCGCAAGATCGATCGCCGCCAGTATCTCCTCTTCCGGAGGCGCAGGAACCGGTTCGAAATGATGTATGGTGCGGCGGTTCCGGATAGCGCCGGCCACCGCATCCGACTGTGCATCCGTGAAAGTCGTCATGTCAGGAAGCAGAAATTTTTAAAGAGGGCATAAAAACGCCCCCTGATCGAAACCGATCCGGCGGGAAACGGTAATCGGAACCGGGCGGCTTCCCGGGTGTAGCCTTGCGCCGTCCGGCGGAGATAACGTTCGCGGGTCCTTAGCTCAGTTGGTTAGAGCGCTACGTTGACATCGTAGAGGTCGATGGTTCGAATCCGTCAGGACCCACAGCCAAGCCTGTCGCCATCCGGCGAATTACCCCAGGGCCTGTTAACACTATGTAGCAGCGCTCTGCGGGGCCTGTTTTACTGCCAGGCCAGGCGCCGCGAGCGCAGTGTGGCCCAAGTCACATAAGCGAGCGGCAACGCCGCATGGCGGGAAAACAGGCCCTGCCCTGCGGGTTCCGCCGGTCACGGCGTCACCCTTCGTTGCTCGTCGCTCATTTGGAACCGCCAAACTTCACTCCTCGCGCCTTGATTGACGCCGTGCCTGACGGAACAGAGCATTGCTGCATAGTATTAACAGGCCCCGAATCATGCCCGCCGACCACATCGCCATTACGCTCCCCGACGGCTCCGTCCATGACCGCGAAACCGGGATCACGGGGCACGAACTCGCCGGCAGCATCTCGGCAGGTCTCGCCAGACAGGCGCTGGCCGTACGAGTCAATGGAGAGGTATGGGATCTGACCCGGCCCATTGACCGGGACGCGCGCATCGAGATTCTGACCTGGAACGATCCGGACGGTCAGTTGACCTTCCGGCATTCCACGGCGCATCTCATGGCCGAGGCGCTCGAAAGCCTGTTCCCCGGTGTGAAGTTCGGCATCGGGCCGCCTATCGAACAGGGGTTCTACTACGATGTGGACACCGGCGATCACCACATCGGCACGGAGGATCTGGAACGCATCGAGAAGCGGATGCGGGAATTGGCTGCGCGCGATGCGGCGTACGAACGAAGGGATATCCCGAAAAAAGACGCGATCCAATATTTCCGGGACAAGGGCGACGAATACAAGCTGGAACTGCTCGAAGACCTGGAGGACGGCACCATCACATTCTACCGGCAGGGCGACTTCGTCGACCTGTGCCGCGGCCCCCATATCCCTTCGACAGGCCGTATCAAATATGTCAAGCTGCTCAACATCGCCGGGGCCTACTGGCGCGGGGACGAACGGCGGCCCCAGCTG
>JANQSQ010000103.1 GCA_028283985.1 Rhodothermales bacterium
TTCCGGAATGCCGGGCGCAGCGCACTTAGCTTCTCCACGGAGGTATCCGGGCGAATGCCCTCGTCCGCATCCACGACGACGGGCTTCCCCTTGACGAGGCGCTCCACGGGAACGATCTCGTCCGCAAAGAACGCCTGCTCGCGGGCCTCCGCAGCCCGCCGGTGCGAAAGCACGGCCATTTCATCCAGTTCCCGGCGCGCGACGCCGTGCTCCGCCGCAAGCCGTTCCGCCTGCTCGCCCATCGCCTCCCCGCTCAGAGGATCCGTCAGGCCGTCGCGCAGCATCAGGTCGACCATCGGTTCGCCCCCGCCGGGCAGCAGGCCGTAGCCCCAGCGCGCGCGGGACGATAGGAAAAATCCCGCCCCGGACATCGACTCGACGCCGCCGCACAACGCAATATCCGCGGCGCCCGCCCGGATGAAGGCCGCCGCCGTCATCAGGCTCATCATCCCGGAAGAACATACCATATCGACGGCGAACCCGTCCACGGCGTCCGGGATGCCGGCCTGCGCGGCCGCCTGGCGCGGAATGAGTTGCCCGTGCCCGGCCCGCAGCACGTTGCCGAACGCATAGAAATCCAGCGCCTCCCCGGGGACCTGCGCCCGCTCGAGCGCAGCCCGCATCGCATGCGCGGCCAGATCGGCCGGAGAAAGATCTTTCAGCGCCCCCCCGAAACGTCCGATGGGCGTCCGGGCGGCGGAAACGACATACACGTCACGCATTGGGATACCCCCTCACAGAGCGCTTGTAGTATCCTCATCCACGGAAGGCAACGTCAGGCCCAGGTTTATTTCCGCATCGGGCAGGGCCTGCCGCAATCCTTCGACGCCCTCGGACGTCACGTCGGTTTCCCACAGATAGAGCGAACGCAGCGAGGGCAGCGCGCTCAGGTGCTGCAAGCCGCTGTCGCTGACGCTGGTGTCGTAGAGATTCAGATATTCAAGATATTGCAACTCCGACAGATGGACGAGGGACGCGTCCGAGACGGAGGTGCTTTCCAGGCGCAGGCGGGTCAGGTGAGGCAAGGCGGCCAGGACCGCCAGCGCGGAATCCGCGACCTCCGTACGCCCCAGATGCAGCCAGACCACCTGGGGAGCGATAAGGCGCAGGGCCGCGGTCTGCTCGGCGTTCAGGCAGTCGCTCGCCGAAGCGCACCGAACCTGCAGGAAAGGCTCGTTTTCCCCGAGGGAGATTACCGCCAGACGGGTGGCCCGCGCCGCCCGGATAGCGGTCGAATCCGCAGGAGCTATCTCCAAAGCGAATATCCCCGTCCTGTGTTCGGGCAGATCGAGCCCGGCGAAAATTTGCTCCACAAGAGGAGACGGCGCAGCCTCGGAAACCTTCTGATCGAACGAGGCGCCCTCGTCGATCCACCACCGGATCAGCGTCGCCTCGGGCGCGGTGAGCGGGGCCTTGCCTTCGGGCGGCATATGACCCGTATGATCGGGAGGAAGCAGAATCCGCCGCATGATTTCGCTTTCGGAGGCAAGCCCTGCGACAAGCACGGGTCCGTCCTCTCCCCCTTCCTCAATGCCTTCCGGGGTGTCCAGGGCGAGTCCGCCCCGCGGCTGATCCGCATTGTGGCAACTGATGCACCGGCTATCCAGAATGGGCTGGACAAGATCGGAATATATCCCCGCGTCCGCCGTAGCGGCCATACGGGCGGCCCAGTCCTGCGCAGGCAGGCCCAGACCCAGCGCGCTTCTGAATACCTGGGGCATATAGCGCGTCAGGTACCCGGGACCATGGGTCAACGTACTGCCCAGGTGCCCGCCGATCATCAAAAAACTGCACAGCACAACCAGCGCGCCGGCGTACACGCGGTAGAGAATCGATCCGGGCGGGGCGTCCAGCAGACGGACCCCGTAGGCTATAAAGGAAAGGATCGCGATCCCGATCCCCAGCCGTTTGTGCAGGGAAAGCGTGTCCGCTTCGTAGCCGGGAGCCATTTCGAGAAAAAGCCCGGCAAGCACCGCCGCGACGGCCCCCGCAGCGCCCGCCAGCAGGAGCAGCTTGATCGTGGAGGCGAGATGCTCGATGTGGAATACCCGAGCCAGCGCTTCCAGCAGGATGGCCAACAGAAGCAGGCCGATGGGAAAATGCACGACCATCGAATGAAAGCGCCCGATAAACAGGGCCGCATTCGGCGGGTCGGCGGGGTTGATAAAGATCAGAAAGAGTATGGCGATCGCAATGATCCCGAACGGGGCGATCTTCCAGTACGTAGACTTTTTCATCAGGCGCTGCAATCGGCGTTGATCATGTCAGAATATCCCGGACGACATGGCCATGTACGTCCGTCAGACGATAGCGCCGGCCCTGGTGCCGGAAGGTGAACCGTTCGTGGTCAATGCCCAGCAAGTGAAGCAGGGTCGCCTGGAAATCGTGCACATGCACCGGATCGCGGGCAATGTTGTACCCGAAATCGTCGGTCTGGCCGAACGAAAAGCCCTTCTTGACGCCGCCGCCGGCCATCCAGATGGTAAAGCACCGCGGATGGTGGTCCCGGCCGTAATTGTCCGCCGTGAGTTTGCCCTGGGAGTAGTTGGTGCGTCCGAACTCGCCGCCCCAGATGATCAGGGTGTCGTCGAGCAGGCCGCGCTGCTTGAGGTCCAGCACCAGGGCTGCCGAAGGTTGATCCGTGTCTTTCGCCAGCACGCTGATTTCGCGGGGAAGGTTGGAATGCTGGTCCCATCCCTGGTGGTAGAGCTGGATAAAACGCACGTCGCGCTCAGCCAGACGGCGCGCCAGCAGGCAGTTGGCGGCAAACGTTCCGGGGATGCGGGCCGCTTCGCCGTAGAGATCGAACACATGATCCGGCTCCCCGGAGACGTCCATGGTGACGGGAACCGAGGTCTGCATCCGGTAGGCCATCTCGTACTGGGCGATCCGCGAGTTGATTTCCGGATCCATCACGCGTTCGTGCTGGCGCTGGTGCAATTCGCGCAGATAGTCGAGCATGCGGCGCCGGGAGGTATGCTTCAATCCGGGTGGATTGTTCAGGTACAACACCGGGTCCTTGCCCGACCGGAACTGCACGCCCTGATGCAGCGAAGGCAGAAAACCGTTTCCCCAGAGGCGGGAATACAGGGGCTGGTCGAAGTCGTTGCTGCGCGAAAGCAGCACGCAGAAAGTAGGCAGATTGTCGTTTTCGGACCCGAGGCCGTAGCTCAGCCAGGAGCCGATGGACGGGCGGCCTGTCTGCTGGGACCCCGTCTGGAAAAACGTGATGGCGGGATCGTGGTTGATGGCCTCCGTATACATCGAGTTGATGAAACAGAGCTCGTCGACGATCTGCGCGGTGTACGGCAGCAGCTCGCTGATCATGCGGCCGCTTTTGCCATGGGAAGAAAAACTGAAGTGCGAGCCTGCGAGGGGGAAAGATTTCTGATGGGCCGTCATGCCGGTAAGGCGCTGCCCCTTGCGCACCGACTCGGGAAGCTGCTCGCCATTCATCCGGGCCAATGTCGGCTTGTAATCGAACAGGTCGAGATGGGAAGGGCCTCCGCTCTGAAACAGGTAGATGATCCGGCGGACCCTGGGCGTGAAGTGGGGTTTGGCCAGGATGCCCCCCATGGGATCATCCGGACCGCCGCTTGCCAGCGCAGACCAGGGGTTCAGCATGGTCGCCAGCGCGGCCGAACCGATGCCCAGGCTCGCGCGGGACAGAAAATGCCGCCGCGTGCAGTTGTATTTCAGGTCGCAAAGTTCATCCATGGCAACAGGGAAAGTAACGGTCGCGGGGACCGACCGTCAGTCAGCGTTTGATTACGGCCTCGTCGAAGTTCATCATGGTGTTGGCGACCACCGTCAGGGCGGCCAGTTGCGCCGGATCGAAGCGTTCGTCGCGGGGATATTCGCCGACGCTCAACAGATCGAGCGCGCTCCCGCGGTCCGCTTCAAAAGCGCTCAGTTCCTCTTCATACAGCCCGGCGAGCAACTCCACCTCTTCGTTGTCGGGCAGGCGGCTGGTGAGGAGGCGATAGCCCAGGGCAATCTGCGCCCGCGCGCCGCCCTGCTCTTCGCGCAGCAACCGTTCGGCCAGGAGGCGGGAGGCCTCGACATACTGGGGGTCGTTCAGCAGCACCAGCGCCTGCAAAGGAGTGCTCGTGCTTTGCCGGCGGACGGTGCAGATGTTGCGCTCCGACGTATCGAAACTCATCATCGACGGCGGGGGCGTCGTACGCTTCCAGATCGTGTACATGCTGCGCCGGTACAAATTATCCCCCTCATCCTGCTTGTATTCCGTCGCATTGCGCGTGGCCAGCTCTTTCCACAGCCCCTCCGGCTGGTAGGGTTTGACGGGAGGCCCCCCGATGTCGTCCACGAGCAGGCCGCTTGCCGCCAGGGCATGATCCCGGATCATCTCGGCGGGCATTCGGTAGCTGGGGCCTCGCGCCAGCAGCGTATTGTCCGGGTCCTTTTCGAGAAGATCCGGACCGGCTATGGAACTCTGCCGGTAGGCGGCGGAGGTGACGATCAGTTTTTGCAGGGCCTTGACGTCCCAGTCCATGTCCACGAACGTGGTGGCGAGCCAGTCGAGCAGTTCGGGATGGGTGGGCAGCGCGCCCTGGCTGCCGAAATCATCGGGGGTGGACACCAGGCCGTTCCCGAAATACATCTGCCAGTACCGGTTCACGGTCACCCGCGCGAACAGAGGATGGTCCGGGTCGGTGAGCCACTCGGCAAGACCCCTTCGGTTCGGGGGAAGGTCCTCCGGGAAAGCCATGATGGAAACCGGCGTGGCGCGCTCC
>JANQSQ010000112.1 GCA_028283985.1 Rhodothermales bacterium
CGCTTCTTCGTTGACGACCACATTATGCGCCGAACCGAAGGCGTCGTACAGGGCGGTAGGTTCGAAGGTCGCCGGAGGATTCGCCACATTCCGGAGCTGCGAAAGATCGAACGCCTGCATCCCGTGCGCGCCGGCGGCGTCGGCTACAATCACGGCATGATCGTTCACCACTTTTACGTCGCGCCAGGAACTGGACCAGGCGCCGGGCGTCTTCGGCAACATACCGACGAACAAGGGATTCTCCGGATCGCTCAGGTCGAAAAACGCAACGCCGTCGACTCGGCCAAGCAGTGCGTATTCGACATCCGTAACGGGATCGGTCCAGCCCCAGATATCATTGAAGCAGTATCCTGAACCAGGGCATGGAAATCCCTCCATCTCCTCGCGGGGTACGAAGGCCAGCAAATCCATATCCTTGCAGGGATATCCGGCGGCTTCTCCATCCACACAAGGCGCCCGCCCTGCAACGCGCACCGTTCGGGAAACTCCGTCGTGTGCGTCTTCTGCGCTAACCGACGCGGCCTTGCCGTCCCCGGCCTGCTGCTGCAAAAATCGACCCGAGAAAGCTTCTGCCGAAGAAACGCCGAACAGAAGCACAAGGCCGGCAAGAGCGTACCCTGCGAAGCGGGCAGAACGCCCGGAAAAAACATTCCTCCACGCCGCTTGCGTGAAGATTCCGGGGAAGCGGAGCACCGGAGCCACACAAGGGAGAAGCCGTGACACGGTTACAGGATACCGCATGCGCGCGTTATACATTTCGTACCTCCGTTTTTTCGTTAGCGCATGGAGAAGAAGAGGAGCCTGACGGGATCGGTACAACTTTTCACACGCTCAAGGTACATCTATCACCCTTTCAGGGTACATATACTGTTTGGATTTTTCAAGACGCATACAGTTCCATAATCATCCCGAATTTGCATCCACAATCCCCAAAATGTAACGAATTGTGACGGCAAGGCACTTTCGAACGACCATGCCGTATCATTCGCAATCCGGCATTCCGCAAACACACCTTATTACATGGCGAAACAGGAAGCAATCAAACAGGAGGGCGTCGTGACGGAGGCGCTGCCGAACGCACAGTTTCGCGTCCGGCTCGACAATGGGCACGAAATCCTCGGACTGCTCTCCGGCAAGATGCGCAAACACTACATCCGCATCATCCCCGGAGACCGGGTAGATATCGAAATTTCTCCGTACGACCTTTCCAAAGGTCGCATCGTGTTCCGGTACAAGGGCTGAAACCATGCGATCGACCAGCCGGCTCATGCTCCTTATCCTTCCGGCGCTCGTCTGGCAAACGGCTTGCCAACCTGTCTCCGACCAAAGCGCACCGCCCACGGGCCAGGGAGATCGCCTGACCGGAGCTACCTTCGCCACGCGCAGCCCCGCGGTCGGCCAAAACGGCATGGCTTCCACCAGCCACCCGTTGGCTACGCAAACCGCCATCGATATTCTGAAACAGGGCGGCTCGGCGGTGGACGCAGCGATTGCCGCCAACGCCGTACTGGGTTTCGTCGAAGCGAACAACTGCGGAATCGGCGGAGACCTGTTCGCGATCGTGTGGGACCAGGCATCGGGACAACTCCATGGATTGAATGCGAGCGGACGCGCACCCCTCGGGCAATCCCTGGATGATCTCATGGAGCGTCTGGACGGAGCCGGCGGGATTCCGCTGCATGGACCGCTTGCCGTTTCCGTACCGGGCGCCGTGGACGGATGGTTCGCGTTGCACGAGCGTTTCGGGGTACTCCCGATGCAGGACGTGCTGGCTCCCGCTATCCGGTACGCCCGCGAGGGAACGCCCATCACACAGGTCGTGGGCTTCTCGTGGGCACAGGCGCACCAGCGGCTAAAAGATCATATCCACGAAATCGGCGAGCTCAGCAGCTTCGAAAACACCTGGTTCGTGGATGGGCGCATGCCGCCCGAAGGTAAAATTTTCCGCAATCCCGATCTTGCCGCCACGTACGAACGGATTGCCGCAGGGGGACGGGACATATTCTACGAGGGCGCCATTGCCGACGCCATCGTCGCATGGGCCCGCCGCACGAGTACGCCGCTTCGGAAAGCCGATTTCGAGGCGCACGCAAGCACCTGGGTAGACCCGGTATCCGTCCCCTACCGGGATGTCGAGGTGTATGAATTGCCCCCGAACGGACAGGGAATAGCGGTGCTGCAAATGCTCCGTATCCTCGAAGGCTCCGACCTCGCGTCGCTGGGACATAACACCGCCGATTACCTCCATGTCCTTGTGGAAGCGAAGAAACTCGCCTTCGCGGACCGCGCCCGGCATTACGCAGATCCGGCTTTTGCGGACATCCCGCTCGAACGCCTGCTTTCGGAAGAATACGCCGCCGAACAGCGCGACCGCATCGACATGACGCAGGCGATGCAACGCGTCGCGACCGGCGATCTCGAACACGGAGATACCGTCTACCTGACCGTTGCGGATGGGAACGGAAACATGGTATCGCTCATCCAGAGCAATTTCTTCGAGTTCGGCAGCGGCATGACACCGGACGGCCTCGGTTTCGTGTTGCAAAGCCGGGGGTCCCAGTTCTCGCTCGACCCGGATCATCCGAATGTGTACGCTCCCGGCAAGCGCCCCTTCCATACCATCATTCCCGGTTTCGTGATGCGCGACGGGCAGCCGGTTATGGCCTTCGGAGTCATGGGGGGACCGTTCCAGCCGCAGGGACAGGTACAGGTCCTGCTGAACATGATTGAATTCGGCATGAATGTACAGGAAGCCGGGGATGCGGCGCGGTTCAGCCACTCCAGCGCTCTACAACCTACGGGCGGAACCATGACGGACGGCGGACGCCTGGCGCTCGAAAGCGGCATCGCGCAGGAAGTACGGGAGGAACTGGCCCGGCGGGGGCACATTCTTGCCCCTGACGATTACTTCGGGGGGTACCAGGCCATAATCTGGGGCGCCGAGCAAGGAGTGTATCACGGAGGCGCCGATATGCGTAAGGACGGGAACGCGCTCGGATACTGAAACCGGACGCCCCGCATCACATAGTCCAACATAGTCCATTCCGACACCGAAGACAGGCATTGCCGCCAACATGCCATGAAACACGCCGGATCGTTATCATCATCACGGGAGCATCGCGGGATATCACTCGCTCTCTTCGCATTCCTCGTCGCGCATGCCGCGCCGCAGCCGGCACGGGCGCAAGGAGTCGACCATTCGCTCTTCACTACGCTCCTGCAAAACCATGTGACCTACGAAGGCATGGTCGATTACGACGCCTTTGCCGCCTCGGAAGCATTCGACGAGTATCTCGACCTGCTGGATCGCGTCGACCCGGCGTCGCTATCCCGGAACAGCCAACTGGCGCTCTGGCTCAACGCCTATAACGCCTGGACCATCGAACTCATCAACCTGCACGACGAGCGCGAAAGCATCCGCAACATCAACAAGACGCTGGGCCTTGCGATAAAGGGCCCCTGGACCCAGCCTCTGGCGAAGGTAGGCGGGGTCACATACACGCTCGACGACATCGAGCACGGAATCATCCGGAAGGAATTCGACGATCCGCGCATTCACTTCGCGCTGGTCTGCGCAGCCGTCTCGTGCCCGCCTCTACGGCAGGAAGCGTACATCGGCACGCATCTCAACGAACAACTCAACGATCAGTCGAAACGTTTTTTAATGGATTTCCCGGAAAAAAACCGCGTGGACATTGCCGGCAACACGGTATACCTGACCAAGGTGTTCGACTGGTACGCGAAGGATTTCGGAAAAAACGACGCCGAAATCACCCGGTATCTGGCGCGCTTTTTCCCGCCCGGCCCGGAACGTACGTTCCTCGCCTCCGGCAAGGCCCGCATCCGGTTCACCGACTACGACTGGACGTTAAATATCTATTATTCCTCCAGTCTGTAACTGACGAACGCAAACCGCTTGCTGTCGGGCGCCCAGGACGGCACATTGATCGTACCCTGCCCCCCGAAGAGGTGCGCCAGCACGCGGGGCTCGCCGCCTTCTGCAGGAATAATCCGCAGCATCACGTCCTTGTTGGCCGGGTGCCCCTCCACATCCGGCTCGTACGAGAGAAATGCGATCCATTTCCCGTCGGGCGGCGGGTGCGGAAACCAGTCGTTATACGGATCCGAGGTGAGGGCTTCCACATTGCCGCCGGCCGCATCCATGCGGTAGATCTGCATGGTGCCGGTGCGCACCGAATTGAAGTAGATGTATCGCCCGTCCGGCGAATAATCCGGCCCGTCGTCCAGCCCCGGGGCCGTCGTCAGCCGGGTCTCCTTGCCGCCTTCCGCGGAGATCGCATAAATGTCGTAGTCGTCGTTGCGCAGGCCCGTGTAGGCCAGCGTCTTCCCGTCCGGCGATACGCCGTGCCAGTAGGATGGGCCATGTTCGGTCACGCGATGCGGTTCGCCCCCTTCAATGGGTAGCGTGTAAATGAGAGACACCCCCTCTTCCGTGCCATCGCTGACGATAAGCGTCTTGCCGTCCGGCGAGATGCCGTGATCGTTGTTTGCTCGCACGGCGAATCCGGCATCG
>JANQSQ010000115.1 GCA_028283985.1 Rhodothermales bacterium
AACGCCGCCGTGCGTCGATCTCGTTCTCGAAAAACGCATTCCCTGCGTAGTGGTCGGGGCGCGAGACCCGTTTTTGAATTCGAAGGCGACCGGCAGCAGCGTAGACCGCCTGCGAGAACAGGGCGTAGAGGTCATTGAAGGCATGCTGGAGGCCGAATGCAAGCGGCTCAACGAGGCGTTCATGCACCATATCCGGACGAAGCGTCCCCTGATTACCTTGAAGATGGCCCAGACGCTCGATGCCCGGATCGCCGGCGCATCAGGCGCCTCCCGGTGGATATCGGGCGATTCTTCCCGCCGGCTGGTGCATCACTGGCGAGCTGCGTCCGATGGCGTCCTCGTGGGCACGGAGACGGCCCGGCAAGACAATCCTTCCCTGACCGTGCGGCATGTGGAAGGACGCCATCCCGCGCGCATCGTGCTGGACCGCACCGGGCGCCTCCCCGGCGATCTGAAACTTTTTACGGATGATCAGGCCGAAAAGACGATCGTGGCAGCAGGCGAATCGGCCCGTATTCCCTATGAAGAAGCACTGGTCGGGTCCGGGGGGCGCGTGATTCGCGTGGCGGAGCGGGACGGCGCCCTGGAACTCGGCGCCATGCTCGAAGCGCTGGGCCGCGATGCCGGCCGCGAAGGACTTCCGCTTCAGTCCCTGCTCGTCGAAGGAGGTGCTGCGCTTGCCGCATCCCTCCTGCGGGAGGACCTCGTGGATCGCCTGTTTCTGTTTCTTGCGCCGAAGGTGCTGGGGGCGGGTCCCGTTTCGATCGAGGGGATCGGTCGCGAAGACCTTGAAAAAGCGTTGACCTTCGTGGAGCACGCGTGGGAATCCGTCGGGGAGGACATGGTGTTCAAGGGATACCGGCGATCGCTCTAATCTTCCGGCGGTCGGTTTTGCGCCGCGCGTTCTTGTCATACGGTCATCCGCCGCACTGTCGAAAACTCGAATCAGGTTATGTTCACGGGGATCATCGAGGAAGAGGGGCATCTCCAGACTGCGGAGCCTCTTGAAGGGGGGAAGCGGCTCACCATCGCCTGTTCGTTCGCCGGCGAACTCCGGGTCGATCAGAGTGTGTCGGTGAACGGGGCTTGCCTGACCGTAACCCGGATCGGCGACGGAGCGTTCGAGGCTACGGCGGTCGAGGAAACCCTTGCAAAAACCACCCTCGGTACACTGGTTCCGGGCAGCAGCGTCAATCTCGAACGCGCCCTGCAGCCGGACCAGCGCCTCGACGGGCATATGGTGCAGGGGCATGTGGACGGGATAGGCACGATCGTGTCTATCGAACGCCTGCCCGGCAGTTTTTTGTGTCGCATCGCATTCGATCCGGCCTGTGCGCACCTGCTTGTTCCTACCGGATCCGTGGCCGTGGACGGCATTTCATTCACGGTGGCGCGTCTTGACGAAGAGACCTTTACCGTGTCGGTTATCCCGCATACGTCCGAACTGACCAATGCGGGGTCCTGGGAAGCGGGCGGTCGAGTCAATCTGGAATTCGATCTGGTCGGCAAATATATCGCGAGGGGGCTGGAAACGGGCCGAAACCGGTAGCTGCGCCGCGTTGTCGTTCGAACTATTTATCCTTCGAGCGCTTTGCTGAGGAGTTGCCAATCCGAATCGCCTGCAAGAACTCCGTCAATTTCCAGAATTTCGATATGTATCCAGATCTTCTGCGGTAATTTCCCCGGCCTCCACGAGGCAATAGTGCCTCTCGTTTACGATTTCCACATCGTCTCCGTCGAAATGAAGTTCGAACATCGCAATACGGTCGTCCGCTATAAATTGAGCGGATACCGGACGAACTATGCAGTGCCTGTACCGTTCTTCCGCTCTGCAAAACATCGTGTCCTGTATGGTTTGAATAACGCCCAGGCGATCGTTTCCTCCTTTCGCCTGTACCGGTACGACATACTGGGCTCCCCTGCCGTCGACCCCGATATACAGTTCGTCGATCTCTATCTGTCCGTAGTTAGCCACCTTCGTTCGCAAATGATTTTGCAACGAGTAGGCAGTGATACCGAGAAACACGTCCACCAGGCGATTGTAGCGGATCTTGGCAAGCAACGCCTGTTCGTCGCTCAACGCGTACTTTGAAATAATCTCGGGCGTAGCGTCGGGAATTTTCCGGGCCATCATACCCTGCGTGGGAACGATCTTCGCGAGTTTTCCAAGGCGAAAACGATAGTTTGCATCTCCAGCGCCCAGAATCAACCAGTTCCGGTTCGGGAGGCTGTGTGTCCAGAATGGGCTGCGGTAAAGAGCGACGATAACGAAACGTATAAATCACGTCGCCGAGATTCTTCGGCGGATCGATCCTAATCCTTTTGCAGGATTCGGCGATTTCACTTCTTTCGAATTCGAAATCTTCCTGTCCGGTATAATTCTGCTCGAATATGTCGAGAATGATCGCGTCGTACCGATTCTTTGTCTTCATCCTTTCAGCAATTCAATCAACGAAAACATTGTCGGCGCCCGGATTCGGTTAGAGGGTGGCGGGTACGCTTCGCGCTTCGGAAGAAACGCGACGGCGCCGGGGAATAACGTCTCGCGACACGCCGTAAAGTTTGGCGGCTTCGGCCATCGTCAATGAAAGCAACTTCGGATCGCCCAGAGCAAGCGTTTGCTGCGGAAGCGTCGGAGTAACGTCAAGCGCACACATAATTTCACCAGCTATCGCTTGACCCAAAAGGGGCGGAACCGAATTCCCGATCTGTCGAAAACCGTGCCACTTGGTAACATGAAACCGAAACCAGTCCGGATAGGAATGCAAACGCGCCGCCTCGCGATTGGTAGCGACACGATGCGCATGGGGATGTATGGGACGAGGGGAAGTGAACGCACCGCGATCACTGGCCGTGCCGGCCCGGAGCGTATTGCATTGTCCCTCGGGATCCAGTTTTAGAAAACGACTGATCGGCTCGACTTTTCCCCACTGAGTTTGCGCAAAACGACGACGGGATTTATCGGTGTGAGCCGTTCGCAAACTGGACGTGAGGATGGAAAAATCGAAATTCCGCCGGTAACCGAAATCTTTCGGATCGTCGCCAAGGCCTCGCATTTTTAGAGCGTAATCGGACGGCTGTCCGTAGCGCACTTCGGCCCAATCGCGACCGATCAATTCGAACACGTCGTCGGCATTCGGCAAATCCCCGATCGCTTCGCGCACGGTAACGCGGCGCGCATCGGGTTGCGGATAATCCGGGATCGCATAATCCTGCCTGGCGCCGATCAAAAACAAGCGATGCCGGTTCTGCGGAACCCCGTAATCCGCAGCGTTCAGAACGCGGTACGGAAGCAGTACATCGTAATCGCCTGCAAGCACATCGATCATTTCGTCCAGAACCTGACGTTGTCTGCCCACCGTCAAGCCCTTGACGTTCTCGAAGACGAAATAAGCCGGTCGCAATTCCAGGACAAGTCGAACAAAATGATGTACGAGCGCATTGCGCGGATCGTCGAGGGCGCGCTTGCCGATCAGTGAAAACCCCTGGCACGGAGCGCCTCCGAACACCGCTGCGATCTCCGATCCGTCAATACCTGCAAGGCGAAGAATATCGCTCCCGGCGATATCGCATACGTCCCGACAGACCGTCTTGCAATAAGGAAAATTAAATGCGTGCGTTGCGCAATGAATCGGGTCGATTTCGACAGCCGCCGCTACATCGAAACCGGCGCGCTCGAACCCCAGGCTCAATCCTCCGGCTCCTGCAAAAAGATCTATCCCGATCGGCCGCATGGCGCTTTTTGTATTCTAAAGTGAACTACCGAACATCGAATGTGCATAGACCGCGCATCAATGTAGACATCAACGGGCTCTCCGTATAACCTCGCCATCGAGAAAGGCGGTCAGCATAGCCCCCAACGCCTCTTTGTCGCCGGTTTGGCACTGCCAGACGGTCAGTACATCCCACCCGAGAGCCCGCAGCCGGGCGATGTTCTCGGCGTCTCGCTCCCTGTTACGTCGAAGTTTGGGAAGCCAGTACTCCTGACGGGATCGGGGCGCCCTCCCGTAACGGCAATGGTGAGCGTGCCAGAAACAACCATGAACAAAAATCACCTTGCGACGGCTCGAAAAAACGATATCGGGGCATCCGGCCAAATCGCGTCTGTGCAAACGGTAGCGATAACCCAGCCGATGCAAAAGTTTTCGGACAACCATTTCCGGTCCGGTATCCTTTGTGCGGACACGGGACATGATTTTGCTTCGGCGCTCCGGCGATACGCGATCCGTCATTCCGGCAAACGGATCGACTGTACCTTGCGTTCCATGTTGCGTACTGCTGAAAGCGATTGCGGACAAGGGGGGTAAGCCCACTGGCTGCCAACAGCAACAATATGCGCATCGGAATGCGCTCTGTCAAGACTACATATCGCTATTTTCCCGACTCATCGCACCGCTTCGTGCACGATCCGGGCAATCCCGGCCCCGACCTGCGAAGCAGTGGCGTGGTCGTCGAATCCTTCCGTCAGAATGACCAGCACGTACGACAGAGCATTTTCCGGATAGACGATCGCCGCGTCATGGACGATGCCCGTAATCCAGCCCGTCTTGTGGGCAACCCGCGCCGTACGCGGCAGGCCCGCCGGAATCATTTCATTGAATTCCTGCTCCAGCAGGATATCCCTCATCGCTTCGCTGGCTTCGGGCGAAACCGCCTCGTTGCGGCGGATGGCGTCGAGCAGCAGGGCGAGGTCCGAGGCGGTGGCCGTATTATTCAGCCCCCGTTCGAACGCCTTGATGTCCTCCACCCCGCGCAGCACGCGCATCGTCCGCGCCCCCATGCCCTCCATCGCGCGCTGCACCGAATCGGCCTGCACCAGTCCGATGATCAGGTTCGTGGCAAGGTTCGAGGACACCGTGATCATACGTTCGGCAAGATCGCGGATCGGCAGCGAGCGTCCGAGGCGTTCGTAGAGCGCGTCGTCCGAGTCGTCCCCGATGCGGAACGGCGAACCGTCCACGATAGACGTGAAATCGTTCTCGACCCGCAGGGAATCATCAAGGGCAAACCGTCCCGCCGCGGCCTGCCGGTACACCTCGATCAGTACGGGTACCTTCATGGTGCTTGCGGCATGAAAAACCCGGTCGCCCTGTATCGAAACGTGCGTATCGGTTTCCGGATCGATCAGCGCCACGGCGATCTCCGCCTGCGGCCAGGCGGAAACGAACGATTCGATCTGTGCTTGCAGGGCCTCGGAAGAGGGGCGCATGTTCTGATCCTGGTGGATACATCCCGACGCCGTCACGCACAACGCGGCGAGAAGCGTGTGCGCGAGCAAAACGGTAAACGGACCGGCATGGCGATGCATGATGCGAAGGATGGGCGATCTGTAAACCTGAATCGAGTCAGGATGCGTCGAGCAAGATATGGTCAAGCGTGGCAATGCGGCAATAATCCCGGTCAAACGTCAACAGACGCCCACGGCTCTCCTGCGTTGCCGCCGCAATCCATACATCGTTAATGGGTATGGGGGTACCTGCCCGGCGCAATGCGGCGAATATACGCGCGTAATACAACGCGGTTTGCGCGGTCGCCTCCAACACGCTGACAAAGGGTTCGTCAAGAAATTCGGACAGGATGCGCCGATTTTCTTTGGTGCGACGCCCTAATTCGAACGCTGCCTCGAGTTCTCCCAGCACCGTCACAGGCAAAGCCACCATGGCCGCTTCGGCTACATAGTCCAGCACCCCGGCGTGCCCGGATCGCAAATGAGAGTAGGCGCTGGTGTCGAGCACAAGCAGATCGACCGACGTCATTTCCAGTACCGCTCGTCAACCTTGCGCTGCGCGCGCAGCGCCTCGGTGAATTCCTCGACATCTTCGGCGGTCCACGTGGCGTACCGTTCCAGACGCTCGCGACGGAGATTCAACCCCGTCGCGCGCCGCAGCAAGCGCAATACGGTGCCGTTCAAACTCTCGCCGCGAGCTGCGCTGATCGCGCGAAGCCGTCGCGAGAGTTCCGGATCGACATTGCGTAGGGTAATGCGGGAAGACATCATGATGTCATCAATATAGTGTCATGATGTCATTGTGTCAAATAACAGAGAGAGATGCTCGGACGGGAAGTCGCGGTGCTCGTCGACGGACCGCTGCCCGCAGGACGCCACGCCGCCTGCTTCGACGCAAACGGCCTGCCGAGCGGCGCCTACGTCTACCGCCTGCAGGCGGGTAACGAAATAATCGCCCGCGTCATGACACTCGTCAAGTGAAAAGGCGAGAAAAAACCGGCCCGGAGTGCGGACGATATCCGAGTAATCGAGCTCCATCGGCATACGGGTTTCGGCGGTCAGGGGGCGCGGGAAATCACTCGAAAGGATCGAACTCTTCGGGGTTCTCCATCGCTTTCCTGTACAACTCCTCTTCTCGCTTTGCATTCTCCTCGGGAGTAAGATGGCGGTAAGGCTTGCGGGCGCCGGAAACAACGGCGGATACGGTGTGTTGAAAATCTCGCAAACGATATTCGCTGGTGATCCGACGTTTGCGCATTTCGTCTTCGTCGTCGGCTATGGCCTGCGCCATCCGGATGAGTTCGGCGTCTTCGATCGCGGAGGCGAGATCAATGGAGGGCATCAAGTTAGCCCACTCGCCGAGATCGTCCTCGTTAGCAATGTGGCGATGGGCTATCTGCCGGAGCTGTTCCTGCTCGGAAGCGTCGAAGGCGTCCAGGCCCCAATGATCGACCATCATTTGAAGAACATATATTCCGCCGCGAATAGCTTCTTCGTATCCGGGTTCATTCGCGTAAACGAACTCCAGAACGGGCCGGATAGCTTCCCTGCCCATGTCGATCCAGACAGGCGAATTACCGCAGCATAGCCAGGGAAGGAGGGCATCGGCGTACGCGGGATCGCGCAGTTGTTTCACTTTGCTGGCCAGACGAAAGCCGTACATGTAGTTGTACTTCTCAGGCGAGGGCTTCTCTCCGCTCAGGTAAAATTCTCTCCTGCGCTCGTTTTCGTACCTGAGCGCTTGGGTGGCAGCGTCGCGAAGATCCTGCGTTTGTTCCTTTGCCGGAATAGCGTCGTAATCGCTCAGGACAGAGGAGGAAACCCGGCGGTCGGGACTTGCGAGCCGCTCGGCGATTTCTTCTTGAGAAAGGCAAAGCGGCGCCTCTTTCTGCTGAGCAAACGCGGAGGAAGCGATCAAAAAGACGACCAGGGCGAAAAGCGAAGTCTTGCAAAGGAGAATTCGGGCCATGGCGTGCTTAAAGTTCGAGTTGAGAAATCAGGGGGCGGTCAGAGGGAACGGAGGAGCGCCTTCCACCTCCAGATGAAGATAACCGCCGGGATAAGCGCCCCACTCCGTATACTCGAAGTTGGGAATGGGGCTTCCTTTGGTATATTAAGTCCCGTTATAAGCCAAGCTCCCCCCATTCGTAAATGGTGGCGCGAGAGGAGCGGTTATCGATAGTGCGTTATCCTGCTCACCCCCCATCAAAAATATTTCTGCACCACTTCCTCGGGCTGGTGCCGGTCCGGAGTGCGGACGATATCCGAGTAGTCGAATTCCATCGGCATACGGGTTTCGGAGGTCAGCGGGTGCGGGTCGCCAGCCTCCTGCTGCGCAGTTTCGAGGAGCCGCATCAGGCGCGCCTGCTCCTCGGCGTACGCCGGATCGTCCGCGAGATTGCGCAACTCGTACGGGTCCGCGTGCAGGTCGAAAAGCTGCGTATAGTGGATTTTGGGATAGCGGATCAATTTCCACCGATCCTCCACGACGGCCCGGTGGATATCCTCGTAGGCCAGAAAAAGATGCTCCCGCGCAGACGCATCCTCTCCCTTCCAAAACGCAGATAAATCCTGTGCATCCACGCCGGCAGGCGCCTCGACGCCGGCTATGCCCAGTACGGTGGTGAACAGATCGTGCAGATACGCGAGCGCATGCGTTTCTCCCTGTGGAATACCGGGACCCTGCACGACGAGCGGCGTCTTTGCGCTGTGCTCGTACAGGTTCTGTTTTCCGAGCAGACCGTGCTGTCCCACCGCGAGGCCGTGATCGGACGCAAACACGATCACGGTGGTTTCGGCAAGGCCCTGCGCATCCAGTTCGCTCAGGATCCGCCCGATTTCCTCGTCCATGTGCGTAATGAGCCCGTAGTACTCGGCAAGCTGGTCGCGTATCACGTCCGGGCGCCGGGGCCACCCCGCAAGCACCTCATCCCGAACGGTCATTCTTCCGTTATGGAACGGATGGACCGGCAGGTAATTGGGAGGCAGCGGCATGCTCGTTCCTGCATAGTCCGCCGCATGGCTGGCGGGCGGCGTCCGGGGATCGTGGGGTACGGTGAAGGACACATAGGCCAGGAAGGGAGTAGCCCGATCCGATGCGCCGTAATCCTTCAGAAAATCCACGGCCGCATCGGCGAACCGTGTCGTGGAAAAACTCTGCAAGACAGGTTCCGTGAAACTGCCGTCCGACTGCAGGTGCTCCAGCGGTACGTTGAAATGATCGGCCATTCCCCCAAAGAACACGGCGTTGCCCTCCCCGAAACTGCGCGCGAACGACGAACGGCTCTGGTGCCATTTGCCCGTGCCGAATGTCCGGTAGTCCGCCTCCCGGAGGATTTCCGGGAACGTCCGCACGGAATCCAGATTGTCGTAGACGCGGAACAGGCTGCGCCCGCTCATCAGCATCGCCCGGCTGGGCGCACAGACGGCCCCGTGGTGGGCGCCCATGTTATAGGCTCGGCGAAACGAATACCCATCCTCGACGAGACGATCCAGGTTCGGAGTACGAATATAGCCGTTGCCGTACGCGCCGATGGCGTCGGCCTGCAGATCGTCGGCGAAGAGAAACAGGATGTTAGGGGCGGAAGCATCCGGAGCAATATCTACCGAACAGGCCGCGGCGAAGACGGCGCCGAAAGCGAAAACGCCGAGGCGCAAAAAGAGACGGTTCATATCATCATGCGGGCAGGTCCCGGAAAGCGGGCATCTCCTGTCAGGGATGCAGGAAGGGATAAAATATCGTTTTCCGGACGAATTTCCGGAC
>JANQSQ010000117.1 GCA_028283985.1 Rhodothermales bacterium
ACTGTGTCCGAGGCCGGGGCCGCCTCCGCAACCGGAGCCCCCTCCGGAGCCGCTTCTGTCTCCGCAACCGGAGCCTCCTCCGGGGCTGCTTCTGTCTCCGGGGCCGGGGCCGTCTCTTGAACCGGGGCTTCCTCCGAAGCCTCTTCCGAGGCCGGCGCCGTTTCCGGAGCCGGGGCAGGTTGAGAAACGAGCGCCGCTTCGTCCTCTTCCTCGAACTCGAGGCGAATCGTCTCCAGGACATGCTGCGCCGTCTCCTGCTCCAGACCGGACCGGCGCATCAATTCGTCCACGGAAAGTTCCACCACCTGCTTAGCGGTGTCGCAACCGATATTGCGCAGTTTCTCCAGCGTATCGGGGCTGAAAGCGTCCGCAAACTCGTCGATCTCCACATCCTCCTCGTCCTCTGCAATTTCCCGGTATACGTCTATTTCGTACCCGGTCAGGCGCGAAGCCAGCCGGATATTGATACCGCCCCGTCCGATGGCCTGGCTGACCTCCTCGGCCTTCACCACCACCTTCGCACGCGGCGGATCCAGTTCATCGTTGATCGTTACGCTCACGGGGTTTGCGGGCGAAAGCGCCCGCTCGATCAGTCGGAAGGGATCGCTGGAGTATTCCAGCACATCTATATTTTCGTTACCCAGTTCGCGAACGACCGCATGAATACGAACCCCCTTCACGCCTACACAGGCCCCCACCGGGTCGATCCGCTCATCGTTGCTCAGCACCGCCACCTTGGCCCGCTCCCCGGGTTCGCGAACGATGCGTTTGATTTCCACGATACCTTCGTATATCTCGGGTACCTCCAGTTCGAACAACCGCTCCATAAAAACGGGATCCGCCCGGCTGATGACGACCTGCGGGTTGTTGCCGATATCCCGTTTTACCTCCTGGACAACCGCCCGGAGCATGTCTCCCTTGCGATACCGGTCCTTGAATATCTGCTCTGAGCGGGGAAGCACCAGTTCCACCTTGTTGTGAATCACAAGCACCTCGCGCCGCCGCGTCTGGTAGATCTCGCCCACCACCACCTCGCCGATCAGGTCGGAGTAATCCTGGTATATCTTTTCTTTCTCGATATCCCGGATACGCTGGCTGAACGCCTGACGGGCCGCCATGACCGCGCGGCGGCCAAACCCCGTGATATTGATCTCGCTGGCTACTTCCTCCCCTACCTCGAAATCCTCATCCACCTCTTTCGCCGCATCGAGTTCGATTTCCGTGACCGGATCCTTCAGATCCCAGTTCTCTACGACATCCTGGACGTGGATGATCTGAATATCCCCGTTATCCGGATTGAAAATAATGTCGAAGTTGTCGTCTGCGCCGTAGCGCTTACGGATCATGGCTCGAAAAACATCCTCGACGATCAGCGTGAGGGAGTCACGATCGATATCCTTTTCGCGCGCAATCTCTGCAAACGACGATATAAGTGTCGTGCTCTGCATGTCTCGGTATCTCTTGCCGGTTGATTTTCGTGTATTTCTGCGGAGGGTCGTCGGTCGGTTTCACCATGGAAGCTGCACATGGGCCCGCACCACGTCATTCAGGCGGATACGGCGCACATCCGAACCCGATACGGCCACTTCGATCGCCTCGTCGCCGGCCGCCAGCAACCTGCCGGTCACCTCTGTATCCCCGGAATCGTTTTCCACTGCGTAGCGAACGCGTACGTCCCGGCCCACATTTTTGCGGTACTGCCGCAACAACACGAGAGGACGATCAAGGCCGGGCGTAGACACATTCAGCGTATAGCGACCCGCAATGATATCCTCCATGTCAAGCAGGAAGCCCACCTCGCGGCTGATACGCGTCAGATCGTCGGCGCCAAACGCCTCGTCGCTGTCCACAAAGGCCTCGACCACGCGGGACCCTTTGGCGCCGCGCACCTTGACCTCGACGAGAAACACGGCCGAATCGGCAATGACTTCCTCGACAAGCGCTGCAATGCGCGCGCAAAGATCGTCGTTTTCCTGTACTTGTGACGGCCCGATCATGGATCGCTTCGCGTCTCTCGTGTTATAAAAAAAGCCCGTACCCGATTACCGGGGCGGGCGCTAACGTACCTACGCCAACGACAAAAAAGGCGGCTTCCGGAGAAGCCCCCTACGTATCATGTCAACCAGAGACATACCGGCCAATTTGGGCCGAATGCCTGGTCGGACACTGCTCCGCAGTGACGTAAAACACGACTTGGTGGGGGTTGTTCCGATATTCCGGCACGGATCTGCGGGCCGTCAGACGCAAAAGATCTCTGGAGAAGCAGGCGCCCGGGAACGGCTCACATGAGCGTCGGGCGTTTTTCTTCTTCCACCGGCGCAGGATAGTCGAGCATGTAGTGGAGTCCCCGGCTCTCACGGCGCATCTGCGCGCTCCGGATGATCAGATAGGCTACGGCAATCATATTGCGCAATTCGCATAGCTCGACGGAAACACGGGTCCGGCGGGAAAAATCTTCGGGTTCCTCATACAAAAGTCTGGTGCGGCGGAATGCACGGTCCAGCCTCAGCGAGGAACGCACCACCCCCACGTAATCCCACATCACCCGCCTGAGTTCGTCCCGGTTGTGCGAAACAAGCACCCATTCGTGCGGGCGCTCCGTGCCGCTTGCATCCCATTCCGGGATATCGTCTCTGAAAGACTGTTCGCGCACATACCCGATCGCCGCAGTCGTCGCCCGCCGGCTG
Source organism: Rhodothermales bacterium (assembly GCA_028283985.1). Taxonomy (GTDB): domain Bacteria; phylum Bacteroidota; class Rhodothermia; order Rhodothermales; family VXPQ01; genus VXPQ01. The sequence goes on from JANQSQ010000117.1 coordinate 2,688, forward strand.
AATACCAGCGCCTCGAGCATCGAATTGCTCGCCAGGCGATTGGCGCCGTGCAATCCCGTACAGGCCACCTCCCCGCAAGCGAAAAGCCCTGCGATCGAGGTGCGCCCCACATGATCGGTGAGCACGCCGCCGCACTGATAATGCGCTGCCGGAACGACAGGGATCGGTTGCCGGGCGATATCGATCCCGAAATCGAGGCATGTGGCATGGATGTACGGAAACCGCTCCCTGATCATGTCGGCGGGCCGGTGGGAGATATCCAGCAGCACATACTTTTCGCCGTGCTGCTTGAGTTGGTCGTCGATCGCGCGGGCCACGATATCCCGGGGAGCCAACTCTTCCCGGTCGTCATAGGAAGGCATGAAACGCTCGCCCTTCATATTGTACAACCGGCCTCCCTCCCCGCGCACAGCCTCCGAGATCAGAAAGGAATCCGCTTCCGGATGATACAGGGACGTCGGATGGAATTGCACGAACTCCATGTTCGCGATCCGGCCCTTGGCCCGGTATACCATGGCCACCCCGTCCCCGGTGGCCACGTCCGGATTGGTGGTGTGAAGATAGATTTCCCCGGAGCCCCCGCTGGCCAGCAAGGTCGATCGGGCAAGGAAAACTTCCACGCGATCTTCCTTCGAATCGTATACGTAGGCGCCGAAACAGCGAATGTCCGGGCGCAGTTTCGTGACATGCTGCCCCAGATGATGCTCCGTAATGAGTTCGACGGCAAAGTGGTATTCGAAGGTTACGATATTCGGATGCCTGCGCAC
>JANQSQ010000136.1 GCA_028283985.1 Rhodothermales bacterium
ATGCACCAGGACCTATTCGCACCGGCTCCCCGCATATACCGGGACGAAAAAGGCGCCCCGATTTTCTCGCTCATTGCCCTCGAACACGCCCGCAATCTCCAGGAAGAAACGTTCGACACAGTCAGCAAGGCCGTCCGGGAAGGAGTACGCCGATCCCTGGCGCACCATCGCTTCCGGGAACTGTTCGATCCTATGGACAAGGCGCTCGAACGTGCAGCGAAGCGATACGACCGGCGGGTACGGCGCATGAAGGAAGAATTGTCCCGGGAAAGCCGCGCCGGTCGTTACGAGACCTGGGGGCATCTGCTGACGGCACAGGCGCACGATATCCCTCGAGGCGCCGAGGAAGCATCGCTCGAAAACCTGTTCGCGGAAGGAAAAAGGGTCACCGTGCCTCTTGACCCTGCCCTCTCGGCTATGGAAAACGCACAGGTATTTTACGACCGGGCGCGCCGCACGCGCGTTGCGCGCGAGACCGCCGAAAATCGCCTGGCGGAGACAGAAAAAGCCGCACAGGAAGTCCAGGACCTGCTGGATGCGCTGCATGCCACGGAAAGCGTGCGGGCCTTGCGCACCTTCCGCAAGGAACAGGCTGACCGGCTGGCCCGCTTCCTGCCCGATCCGGATCCGGAAAACGAAGGTATACCTTTTCGAAGATTCCGTCTGCCGGAAGGATATGAGGTCTGGGTAGGCCGCAATGCCCGTCAGAATGACGAACTGACGTTTCGTCACGCGCAAAAATACGACCTCTGGATGCATGCCCGCGGCGTATCGGGCGTACACGCCGTGCTCCGCTTGCCCCATCGCAATGCGGCGCCCGGAAACGCTATCGTGCGGCAAGCGGCATCCATAGCCGCCTGGTTCAGCAAGGCCCGAGGAAGCAACCTTGTGCCGGTGATGGTCACCGAACGCAAATACGTGCGCAAAGCGAAAGGAACACCGCCCGGCGCCGTAACGGTGGAACGCGAAACGGTGCTCCTTGTAGAACCCGGCCTTCCGGGCAACGCTTCGTAAAGCAGGCCTGTCCAGGATACCAGGGCCTGTTAAGACTATGCCGGACTGCAATGCGTACCTTGCACGCTCGGCACAAGCATTCGTCCTGATCCAGCACACCCTCAATATCATGACCTGGTGGGAAGCAGCGCTTCTCGGTCTCATTCAGGGAATAACGGAATTTCTCCCCGTTTCTTCCTCAGGACATCTTGTCCTTGTCCAGCACTTGCTTGGTCTGGAGAGCGATGACATTACTTTCGAAGTGTTCGTGCATTTCGGTACGGTCCTGAGTATCGCCACGGTATACCGCGTCCGTATCCTTGAAATAGTGCGCGGCGTATGGGAGGGAGTACATCGGCCCGGTCGGATCGGCGCACAGTACCGCAGCAACGGGGATTTTCGATTTGCAATCTTCATTCTCCTGTCCATGATCCCCGGCGGGGTAATGTATATACTTTTCAGGGAGCCCCTCGAAGCCGCTTTTTCGGCGCCGCATCTCACCGCCGGTATGCTTCTCGTTACAGGCGCTCTCTTGCTGCTCACCCGCATTCGCCCGCACCCCGCAGGGGATATATCCGCATGGAAATCCATCGTGACGGGAGTGGCGCAGGGGCTGGCGATGATTCCCGGCATTTCCCGTTCGGGAGCGACGATATGCGCTGCACTGTACCAGAACGTACGGCCCGCACAGGCGGTCGCCTTTTCGTTCCTTATGTCGGCGCCGGTCATTACAGGCGCAACGGGTATCGAGGCAATACGGATCGCGCAGGCCGGAGACATCACGAATCTGCTGCCGATTCTTTTGGGTACACTTGTTGCATATGCATCCGGCGTATGGGCAATCAGGACGGTAATCCATTTCGTGAAGCAGGGAAACTTGGCCTGGTTCGCCTATTATTGTTTCGTTGTGGGCGGTTTGGGGCTGTGGTGGTGGTTGTAAATGGCAGATATATGGTAAGGACCTCATGAGGCTGGTAGCTGTCGTTGGCCGCCCGAATGTGGGCAAGTCAACGCTCTTCAATCGTCTGGTGGAGGCGCGGCAAACCATTGTGCATGACGAGCCCGGGGTCACGCGCGACCGGGTGTACGGCACAGTCGAATGGGCGGGGCATACGTTCGATGCCGTGGATACAGGGGGGTTCGCGCCGGCTACCGCCGAGGTGTTTGCAGAAGCCATCCGCGAGCAAGTGCATATCGCTATTGACGAGGCCGACGCCATTCTTTTCGTCGTAGACGTGATGACCGGCATCACGGATCTCGACGAAGAACTGAGCGCAGTGCTCCGCCGGACCGACAAGCCGGTTCTGGTGGTTGCCAACAAGGCGGACAATGACCAACGGCGCTGGCAGGCCGGCGTATTCTATGGACTCGGACTGGGGGAAGTGTATCCCGTGAGCGCTATCAACGGGACAGGGACCGGGGAAATGCTGGACGACCTGACTGCCGTGCTGCCGGATACCCCGAACACCCCATCCGAGGATACCCGTATTCGTGTGGCGCTGGTCGGGAAACCGAATGCCGGAAAATCTTCGCTGGCGAACGCCATTCTCGGATTTCCCCGATCCATCGTCACGGAAATTCCCGGCACGACCCGGGACGCCATTCACTCGGTGATCGAATTTGAGGACCGGGAAATCGTGCTGGTCGATACGGCCGGTCTGCGCAA
>JANQSQ010000140.1 GCA_028283985.1 Rhodothermales bacterium
GTGCGCACTTTCGTGAAGAAACTCCGCGACAAGCTGGGCGATAATCCTGCCGAGCGCAAATATATCCTGAACGTGCGTGGGGCCGGATATAAAATGCACCTGCCGGACGACCGTTAAGGTATCTGATGCCCTTAACCCAGCGGCTTCAGAGCTTAGCCAGGTGTTACCAGCCGGCTCGCCTCGACTGTGCACCCGCCTCGCCCGGCATACACGTCATCCCCGCGAATACAGCCAGACATACCGCCGCCGGAAAGATGGCAAGTGCCCGGCGGAACAGAGCATTGCTGCATAGTGGTAACAGGCCCTACGTAACGACGTGCGTGTCCACATTTTCTTCCCCCTCCGAACGGGCAATAATCGCGGCCCCGCACGAATCGCTGTACACATTCACAGCGGTTCTGAACATATCCAGCGGACGATCTATGGCAAGCATAGCGCCCACGATGAATGCCGGACCCGCACCGGTCAGCCCTACTGCTTCCAGCACAATAAAGATGACCACCAGGCCTGCGGAGGGAATTGCGGCAGCCCCTATCGAGGCCAATAATGCCGTAAACACGACTACCACCTGGTCCGTGAAACCCAGGGACACGCCCAGCGCCTGGGCAATGAAGATTGCCCCGAGACATTCATAGAGCGCCGTACCATCCATATTTATTGTAGCGCCCATCGGCAATGTAAATGACGACACGCGGTTCGACACGCCCACCCTCGTTTCTACCGTCTGCATGGTCACAGGAAGCGTGGCGCCCGACGAAGCCGTCGAAAACGCCGTAACGAGCGGCTCGATCATATTCCGGAAATGGATGATCGGGTTTATTCGCCCGAGGAAGAAAAGCACCAAAGGCAGCGTTACGAACAGGTGAATCGTCAGCCCCAGAGAAAGCACGAACATATAGAGGCCCAAAGCCCCGAACGTTTCAAACCCCGTGCGGCCCACCAGCGTGGCAATAAGGCCGAAAACACCAATGGGCGCCACCATGATCACGCCGGTAGTGATCTTCATCATGGCCTGAAACGCCGCATCGAAAAAATTCCTGAGCGTGGTCTGGGGCTTCTCCGGCAACCCTACGATGGCCAGACCCAGGATGATGCTGAAGAAGATAACGGCAAGCATCTGGGCGCCCGCCGCCGCCTCGATCACATTCGCCGGTACGATATCCATGAGGATATCCACCGGGGAACTGGGCGTTCTGATGTCAGGCATATCGGCCTGGATGGCATTCGCCACATCGGTCTTTTCGCCCGGACGAAAGATATTCACCAGAATCAGGCCGGTGGTGATAGCCAGCAGGCTCGTCAATACATAATACCCGAGGGTTTTGGAGAAGAGCCGCCCCACGGCGCGCCCACTGCCCACCGATGCAACCCCTGCAACAATGGATGTGAACACAAGCGGAACGATGACCATGCGAAGCAACTTCATGAACAATTGCCCAATCCATTCCACGTTATCGGCAAGGGGCTCCCCTCCGATCATGCCGGCCCCGATACCGATCACCATCGCGATCAGTATCTGCCAGTGCAATTTTTTCCACCAAACGGCTCCGGTTGCTATGAGATTCATGATAGTTCGTTATGGAATCGTTACATATTGCCCAGCGGGCGCCTGGCTCGCACGGACTGTGTGAATCAGGAAACCAATGTAGCGATTTGCATCCTGCAAGGCAACGGATCAGAATAAGCTGCAAGCAAACAAGCACCGCAGCATGCGCCGCTATCCGAGATTCACCAGAGGAACCAGGGCGTACCCTATAAGGGCGACCAGAAAAATAAAAAGGATATTCAGAAGAATACCGGCGCGCGCCATACGAGGAATCGTCACATACTCGCTGCTATATACGATGGCGTTGGGAGGCGTCGCTACGGGAAGCATGAATGCACAACTTGCGGCAAGTACCGCGGGCACGGCGAACACCAGAGGAGACTCGCCGAGCCCCATCCCCACAGAAGCCACTATCGGCAGAAATGCAGCAACCGTTGCGATATTGCTGGTCAATTCCGTCAGAAAAATGATCGTGGTCGCTATGACCAGAATAATCAGGAACACCGGCCATTTCTCGATAAGGCCGGCCTGCGCGCCGAGCCAAGCCGCAAGCCCGGTGTCATTGATCGCCGCTGCA
>JANQSQ010000142.1 GCA_028283985.1 Rhodothermales bacterium
GGTTCGTCAAACGCAGGACCCCGGGCAACCCCCGAAAGTGTTCGAAGAGCCGGAGACCGTCAGGCCAGTCCAGTATTTGCTGACGCTCTTCCGCGGTGAGGCCGGACATGACTACATCTTCAGCTTTTCCGGTCGCATCGGTGGTCGTAATAATGCCGTAGCGGGCGTCGGCCAACTCGCAGGCGTTCTCAACGATCTCTCGCAGAATAACGTCCAGTTCGAGGCTTGCGCCGATTCGCAGCATGGCCGCACACAGTCGGGAAGTGTGCTCGGACAGCACCTCGTTTGCTTGTCCTGATTCGTCGAAATGATTCATGTAATTCGTAGTCGGTCGCTGTTCAACATGGCGTGCACGTTGTTTGGAGTATAACTCTTCATTGGGAATAGTGACAAAAATACATGTAAATAACACTAATAAACCCCATATCACTATGAAATACACACAATAATATACTTACCAATTAAGTTGGAGAAATTTGGCGAATTGCATGACAAAGTAAGTGCGACGATGGCGGGGAAGGTAAAAAAGTTCGATTTCTCCGGCGCCCCCTCGCCTGGCGTGTCCTGCGACGGGTCTTTCGTCTTCCTCGGAGGTGGAGGTGTTCGTATCGAGCAGTCGTCCGAGCGCGTATATTGTCCCCTGGAGGGCGTGGTGGAAGAGGGCGGGACGGTTACGCTGGACTGCGAAGGAGTGGATCCGCTGTCGTTCCGCATGGACTACGACGAGGACGAAGCATCGGTGCCATGGGAATGGGAGGGGCTATGGGGCGCGAGCACGACGCCTCTCGATGCGGCGGACCTGTCGTCTCCGTTGTTTACGGCGCCTTCAGGGAGCGCGGGCAAGGAGTACCATTACATAGCGACCATGACGTTTTCGGCTTCGGGCGCGTGTAATTTCTTTGCACAGGCCCTACTTCAGCAGCACCATGCGCCGGGTCAACATGTGCGTTTCCGTTTCGAGCGCGTAAATATACACGCCGCTGGCCCACCCGGATGCATCCAGCCGTACTTCATGCCCGCCCGCCGGATACAAACCGTCCGCAGGCATAGCTATCTGCTGCCCCAGCAGGTTGTACACAGATAGCCGCACTTGTGCAGAACCCGGCTGTACCCATGAAATCGAAGTGACCGGATTGAACGGGTTCGGATAGTTCTGCGCCAATTTCACGCCGGAGGGGAGTTCCGCCGGATCGTCTGTGGATACAGGATCCGTATCGGCAAGAAACCGGGCGCGAATGGGGAACACATGATCGTTCAGTTGCTGTTGATTAACCAGTAAGTTCGCAAGGAGGTGCCATCGGGTATCCGAATACAGGTACGCTATGCCATCCGGCGCATTGCTTGCCCGGCGGGAGGTTGCAATAGCAAGATAATTTTCGTCGGTCCCCTTGTTGACAAGGCCTATGAAGATGCGGTCCGGCAATGCGGAAAGAACCTCCTCATCCGGGGAAAGGTCAATGCGCAGAAATGAATATGTATCATCGGATCGAACGTGCGATGCAGTAATACCCTCCTCCACATCCATGCTATAGAGTTGGTGGCCCGGCAAGTTGTTCACGGTCACATCCCATATCCTGAGCGTGAAATCGCGGGGAGCGTCGTCAGGAACGGTGCTGTTTCGGAACTGGTTGTCGTACACCGGCGCGACGGAAACAGAGGCCAGCCGCGACCCGGAGGGCGCCTCGTATCGCTGAGCCATGATGGTCTCGGCAGTTCCCCTAATATAGATTCGGTCATCGTTTCGTCCGGTGTCGTAGGCCAGGATAGTCTCCGCGGATTGGGCGCCCTCAGAAACAAGAAACCGGGGGCGGATGGGAAAAACCTGATCGCGCAGCGACAGGCCGTTACTCAGTAGCAGGTTGGCCAAAGGGTACCATCTTGTGTTCGAATTGATGGTTTCATACGAATACGCGGCGTTATCCGGCGCGGTATCTTTGCGACGGGATGTTGCGAAAACAAGATAATTCCGGTCGCTTCCCTTGTTGGTAAGACCGATGAAAATGCGATCCGGAAGCGTCGCGAGAGACTCTTCGTCCTCCGGAAGATCGACGTGCAGAAATGAATAGGCGAGGTCCTGGCTAATGTGCGATGCGTCGGCTGCCTCATTCACATCCATACTGTAGATCTCGTCGCCCGGAAAGCCGCTTCCATCCACATTCCATATCCTGAGCGTGAAATCGCGGGGGGCGCCGACGGGAACGGTGCTGTTGTGGAACTCGTTGTCGTACATCGGCGCTACCAGGACGGAGGTCAGGCGCGCCCCCGGGAGCACTTCGTATCGCTGGGCCATGATATTGCCCGCGGCCCCCGGCAGGAATACCCTGTCCTGATTTTGACCGGTGCCGTAGACTATGGTAGTGTCTTCGGATACGGAAACCGCGCGGCTGGCGCCGGGATACGTGCATTGTTCTGCCGGGTATGGCGTTTGACCTGCCTGACACTCGGCTATATCAATGGAATACACCCTGTTGAGCGACGATGAAACATGGTCTTCCCCGACCGGCTGTTGTTGTATGGTTTTAGGCCCGTCTCTCAGGTGGAGAAGGGATTGGGTTTGCGCAAACAGGTTAGGGCTTGTGGCTGCACCCGAAACGATTACGATTAAAAAGCCGGAGAAGAGAAAATTTTTGTATTTCATGACCGTGGATCACCGTGATTAACCCGGCAGGTCTAAACTGACCGATTTATCCGGGCAACGACTCAGCTTGATCGCCTTCATGCCATCCTCGCAATAGAATATATGCATAAATAATTATGTGTATTCCATAGTCATTGGGGGTTAATCAGTGTGATTTTGGTGTGGATATGCCGTCATCCTGATGGAAAGCCGCATTCTCAAAAATGTAGACACCATGTCGGACAGCAACCGACTGCGAATTACATGAATCGTTTTACAGTGTTCACCGATTGAGGTGAACATTTGCGGCGAGGTAAAGCCAAAGATCTGAGCGTGCTGCCGGGAATCCGGCGACAGGACTGTTTAACGTGGGCTATGCCTTCTGCAGAACCGGTCCGCCAGCGAGCATATCCGGGGATGCCTTGTCTCTGTACCGTTCAAAATTTTCTGCGAAACGGTTCGCCAGATCACATGCCTGGCGGTCATAAACTTCTTCGCTGGTCCAGGTTGTGCGCGGGGAAAGGAGGTTGGCGGGCAGGCCGGGGCATGTGGTCGGTACGGCAAATCCGAAGACCGGATCGGTTCGCATGGACTGTTCGCGCAGCGTTTTGTCGTGGATCGAGTCGATGATCCGGCGTGTGTGGGCAAGGGCGATGCGGTTTCCGGTACCGTACGGTCCCCCGGTAAATCCGGTGTTTACGAGCCATGAGTCGGCGCCGTGCGCACGCATCTTTTCGGCCAGCAATTCTGCATACTTGCCGGGATGCCATACCATGAACGCTGCGCCGAGACAGGCCGAAAAAGTAGCCTGGGGTTCCTTCACGCCTTCCTCGGCGCCCGCCACTTTTGCCGTGTATCCGCTGATAAAATGGTACATGGCCTGTCCGGGGGTCAGTTTGGCCACCGGAGGCAGGACGCCGAACGCGTCATAGGTCAGAAAAATAATATTGTGCGGGTGTCCTCCGGTACAAGGTATCTTCGCATTGGCGATATATTCGACAGGATACGACGCGCGCGTATTGACGGTGATGCTCGTATCGGCAAAATCCACCGCCCGGGTTACTTCGTCGTATACCACATTTTCGAGAATGGTCCCGTAGCGGATCGCGTCATAAATTTCCGGTTCTTCTTCCCGGGATAAGTGGATGACCTTGGCGTAACAGCCGCCCTCTATGTTAAAAATGCCGTTTGCTCCCCATCCATGCTCGTCGTCTCCGATCAAGCGACGGTGCGGATCGGCGGAAAGCGCGGTTTTGCCGGTGCCGGAAAGCCCAAAAAACAGGGTGACGTCTCCATCCGCGCCCTCGTTGGCGGAGCAGTGCATGGACAGCACGTGTTCTTTCGGCATCAGGTAATTCATGATGGTGAAGACGCCCTTTTTCATTTCCCCTGCATACGCGGTTCCGAGGATAACCATTTCCCGATCCTCGAAACTGAGATCCACGCTTGTTTTCGAGGTCATATGCGAGGTGAGCCGATTACAGGGAAATTCCCCGGCGTTGAAAATCGTATAATCCGGTTCGCCGAAATTCGGCAAGTCTTCCTCAGACACCCGGATGAGCATATTGTGCATGAAAAGGGCATGGTACGCTCGTGAACAAACGATGCGCACCTTGATCCGGTGATCCGGATCCCATCCGGCATACCCGTCCAGGACATACAAATGATCTCTTGTGTTAAAGAAATCAATGGCCCGTTCCCGGTTGACGAGGTAGGTATAGTGATCCAATTCAATGTTTATGGCCCCCCACCAGACGTCCTGAATGCTGTCGGGATGTTTTACAAGCCGTTTGTCGGCGGGGCTGCGTCCCGTCTTTTCACCGGATCGGATGGCGATGGCCCCACTGTCTACGATGGCGGCCGGTTCCTGTCGGACGATATGCTCGTAAAGCTGCGCAGGAGCGAGGTTACGATATACCGGATGCACGTGTATCCCGGCATATTCGAGCGAAATCTGGTGGCGCATGCTGATTTTTGCTGATGAACAAGGCGGGTAGCCTTTGGGCAATGCAATCAGGGGAGAGGGGGATGAGGCATGGTCGGCCCATGCCCCGGATTTTTTACGAGTCTGCTATGGTGCGGAAAGAAGCGTGCAGAGCAGGGTAGAGGTCACGGTATACACGATAAAAGGGACGATAACGCGCCGCCGTTTCCGGGTCCCTGGGAGTATTCCCCGTCACGCGGATGGTAGCGCTGCAAGCTTCGTGGACATCGCGCCAGGCCCCGACGCCTGTACCGGCGAGCAGCGCAGCGCCGAAAGCCGCTCCTTCCGTAGTATTGACGGTGACCAATTCTGTTTCCAGTACGTCCGCAAGAATGTTTCTCCAGAGTGTACTGCGGGCGCCGCCGCCGGATATTCGCACCTGATCGATGGACGTCAGGCCGGCGCTCCGCATAATTTCAAAGCTGTCTCGCAGGCCGAAGGCCACGCCTTCAAGAACGGAGCGAGTCATGTGTTTGCTTTCGTGGCGAACCGTCAATCCGACGAAGGCGCCGCACGCCATGGGATCGGCATGGGGGGTGCGTTCTCCGGTCAGATAGGGAAGAAAAAGAAGACCTTGCGCGCCGGGTTGCACATCCCGTGCAGGGTCAAGAAGATCGTCCCATGATGTGTTGGGGAAGAGCGTGTCCCGGTACCATCGCAAACTCCCCGCTGCCGAAAGCATCACACCCATCAGGTGCCAGGTATCCGGCGCCGCATGACAGAAGGAATGCAGGCGTCCATCCGGGTCGATAAAGGGTTTGTTCACGGAAGCGAATACCACCCCGGATGTTCCGAGGGTAAGCGCCACGATGCCTTCCCTTACCGCTCCGACCCCCACGGCCTGCGCGCTCTGGTCGCCGCCGCCTGCGACTACCGGAGTCCCGGCTGCCAGCCCGGTAGCTTCCGCTGCCTCGGCTGAAAGCGTTCCCGTAATGTCCGGGCCTTCGTGCGTAGGGGGGAGCCATTCGGAGGGGATATCGAGTTTTGCAAGCACTTCGCCTGACCAGTCTCGCTTGCGTACATCGAGCAACAACGTGCCTGCCGCACCCGCGCGATCCGTTGCGTACGCTCCGGTGAGTCGAAAGCGTACATAATCTTTCGGGAGAAGCACTTGCCGGATTTTGTCGAAGATTGCCGGTTCGCGCCGGCGGACCCACAGGATCTTTGGGGCGGTGAATCCGGTCAGTGCGTCGTTGCCCGTGCACGCAATCAGTTCAGCGCGTCCCACCCGTTCAATGATCTCGTCGCATTCGGCGGAGGTGCGCTGATCGTTCCAGAGTATCGCGGGACGCAGTACGTTGCCGGCGGCGTCCAGTAAAACAAGACCGTGCATCTGTCCCGTCAATCCGATCGCGGTCACCTCCTTGCCGGGGATATCCGCTTCGGCCAGTGCTTTGCGTATACTTTTCGTCGTCCCATGCCACCACAGGGAAGGGGCCTGTTCGCTCCATTGCGGGTGCGGTGTGTCGAAGTCATACTCCGTGGACGCCGTTTGTATGACGGCGCCTTGTTCGTCGATCACGAGCGCCTTCGTTGCTGTGGTCGAAACGTCTATGCCAACGAAATACGACATGAATTGTCCAGAGAGAAAGGGATACTTGCCGGAATGTACGATAAATGGTCCGAAAAAGTTGAACAGTCTTAATCAGCGTATCCTATACCTTTTTGAGTAAAAACTACTCCGAAATGGAGTAAAAATTACTCAAAAAAGGAATAACACGGATCATTGGGGCCTCCGGCGCGTGCCCGGACGGCTTGTTTTGGGGTCTCTTTTTGCTCGGCTGCAACGGCGAGCGGCAGTTTCTTTCTTCCGAGGTTTCCGCGCAGCGCCTGGGCCTGCGCAAGGTTCTTCGGACGCCCCGTCGCCGGATCGTGCCGGTTTCAGACTTTCTGCAAACAGGCCCCAAAAGAACAAACCTTGCTTTAGACGACACAGAGTCCTAAAATGCAAATTGGCCCGGGCGCAACACTCACCAATAACTGAAGGAATGTACAATGGCTGTCGATGCTAAATGGGAACAAAAAGAAGGAATCGCAATTGCTCAAATTTCGGGACGCATCGATAGCACCACTGCTTCTGCATTTCAGGGTGCTTTGGAGTCCGGGCTCCATGGCGACAACCGGATCGTGGTGCTCGACTTCGAGCAAGTAAACTATATCAGTAGTGCAGGCTTGCGGGTTATCGTGGCGATTGCCAGGCAACTCAGGGAACAGGGTGTGAAACTTGCGCTTTGTTCCCTTTCGAAGCCGGTGTACGAGGTTTTTTCGGTCAGTGGTTTCGATCAACTCATAGCAATTCGCTCTTCGCAAGTTGAGGCGCTCGGTGAACTCGATGGTAGCGGTAGCGAGGAAAAAGAGACGATATTCGCGCCGGTAGATATTGAAAGCTCATTCGATACCGACATTATAGCGGATAACATGCGCGATATAGCGGCCTTTACCATTGAGAAATACGAATTCAGGCATGACTGTACACTCCCTGAGGAGGTGCGCGAGGGGGCGAAAACAAAGATAGAAAGGGCATTGTCGCAGCGGGTTGAGAATATGCAGCAGTTGCACCAGCGTATTCTGAGAGAAATGTTTACCCTCGCGGACGATACTCTTGATGACATAGTCGGTGGTAAGGGCTGAGAAGAACCGTGCGTCTCGTCGGAATTTGTGAGTATCCTGTAGTGGACGTTCGCTTTGCGGGAATCCCGTTCCAATGAACAACTTGCCCGTGGATGTCACGATACGTTATCTCCACTCCGAAGATGGAGACAGGATGCGGGCCTTTCTTTCTGTGGAGGAGCTCCAGCGTGTGGAGACATTTGCCGATCCGAAGCGCCGCAGGGAATTCGTGTTGGGCAGGGCGGCTGCCCGCTTGCTTTTGTCCGAGCGCCTTGCTGTGGCTCCCTCCGAGGTGGTGCTCAAGGTGGCGAAGAGCGGTGTTGTGGAGGTCGCTGCGGGTGGATTGTATCTTTCCATTTCACATTCCGGGGATTGGGCTGTTGCTGCCGCGTCTCCACGCCGGATCGGGGTGGATATCGAGCGGATAGCTCCGCGGTCTCCGGAACTTGAGCAATACATGTTGCACCCCGACGAACCATCCCTGACGGATGTACTGCCTCTCGACAAGGAGCGGGCCAATATTTTATGCTGGACCCTGAAAGAGGCAACGCTCAAGGCCATGCACAGGGGGCTGGCTTATTCTCCGAAGAAGCTCCGTCTCGATGTGGATTTTGGGGCGGGTCGGGCGACCGTTCGGGATGCCGATGAGCGTTTTTGGGAGGCCTGGTTCGAGGAGCGGGATGGGTATTATGCGGCGGTATCGGTTGCCTCGTGAGCCACGATGCTATCGAGGCGCTGAAAATTGAATACATCGATACAAAAGTGACATTTCGTAAACCTGTTTTGTGAATGCGGTATGAGCGGTGCAAGGGAATCGTTTCCATCTTGTGACAAGCGCGCCGGGGCAGCGCCCGGGAAGGTTGTTCTGGGACCCGGATGGAACGGATGCGGGGGGGCGGTTTTGCACGGGTTGCAGAAAACATTCGCGGCCTATGCGCTCGACGAGGTTTCTCCCATGCTGGACAAGGCCTGTCGGGCGGCGGAAGACGGACTGCATGTGGCCGGTTTTGTGGCATACGAGGCGGCGCCTGCATTTGACCGGGCGATGCGATGCCAACCTTCCCGCACCCTCCTGGTCTGGATGGCAGCCTTTTCCGACCGTGAGGCATGGGCGTCCAAGAGTTCCCCGTCTGATTTCGCCTCCCTTTCGATTCCATTTCCTGCGCGCTTTGCATACGATCCGGCGCACTATCTTTCTCTGGTCAAGGCCGTCCGAAAGCATATCCGGGAAGGGGATGTATATCAGGTCAATATCACCGGCCCGATGTCTTTTGTCCCTCCCTCTGCGCCATGGCCCCTGTTTCAAGCCCTGTTGCGTCGCCAGCCGGTGCCTTATGCAGCCTGGCTTGACGCCGGAGCCGTGCAGATACTCAGCTGCTCGCCCGAATTATTCTTTGATCGCCGGGGCGATTGCGTGACGACCCGGCCGATGAAAGGCACGGCGCCCAGGGGGCGGAACGCTTCGGAAGACACGGTATTCGAGCAGTGGTTGGAAAAGGACGAAAAAAATCGCGCCGAGAATGTCATGATCGTTGATTTGCTCCGCAACGATTTGTCCAAATGCTGCGAGCCGGGTTCGGTGCATACTGCGGACCTGTTCAGAACGGACCGGTACGAAACACTTATTCAGATGACCACGTCCATTCGGGGACGTCTGTCCCCTGGTGCGACCACGCGGGATATTTTTGCAGCATTGTTTCCATGCGGCTCCGTGACCGGCGCGCCCAAGATACGGGCCATGGATATTATTCATCGCTGCGAATCGGAGCCGCGCGGCGCGTATTGCGGCGCCGTAGGGTATATGCACAGGGATCGTGCGGTTTTTAATGTCGCGATCAGAACGGCCGAGTTGCTGGCCGGGGAAGCGCGGCTCGGCGTCGGCAGCGGCCTCGTGTGGGATTCCGTTCCGGAAGAAGAATACGAGGAATGCTTGCTCAAGGCCGGATTCCTGACCGGCTTGAATGTGTCGTCGCCGGTGCACGGTTCTTCCGTCGCTTCGTCTCCTTCGGTGCTGTTACGGGAGCCCGAACCGGCAGGGGATACGCTTCCCCCTTTGCTCATCGAAACCATGCTTCGCGAAGATGGCGCCATTGCGCTCCTTGAGAGCCATGCGGAGCGCCTCCGTACGTCCGCCCAGACCCTGGGGTACGATTTCGACGAACAGGTCTTTCGCCAGCGTGTAGCGGATGCATCTTGTTTACAAGAACCGTGCAGGATCCGCGCCACGCTGGATGTTGCCGGAAGCATCGAAGTTTCCGTGCATCCGCTTGACGGGGCGCAGGCGCCCGAGACATGGCGTCTTTGTCTTGCCGGCGTACGTATCGATTCCTCCGATCCGTACCGCCGTCACAAAACAACATGCCGGGAGCGCTACGACCGCCTGCACCGCGAGGCGGTAGGGCAGGGGTTCGACGAGGTGATTTTTTTGAACGAGCGGGGAGAGGTGGCTGAGGGCTCACGCACGAATGTCGTCGCGGAATTCGGTTCCCGGCGCATTACTCCCCTGGTGGCTTCAGGGGCGCTTCCGGGGGTATACCGGCGTTTCCTTCTGGAGACGTGCAGCGATCTGGAAGAAGGCGTGCTGTTTCTTGAGGATTTGCACCGTGCGGACGCGCTTTATGTATGCAACGCCGTGGCGGGATGCGTCCGGGCCCGCTTGGACGAGATTTCAGGAATCTCTGAATAAATCCACAGGGCGAGGACCTTGGGACGCGCCTTCTCTCAAAACATAAACGTGCGGTTGGCCGCGAATTTGCAGGATATTCCGGGCCCGATGTTTTGTTCGAATGCGCGCCCCAAGGTTCCTTCAATGCATTCCCGCGCATTCCGTATGTTACAGGGCCGTACAACGAACCGGATAAACAATCAATGAGCGATCAGGTAACTGCTGCGTATTCCGGACAGGCTGATTTGTATCCGACGTCCGCCGCCTTCAAGCAAAGAGCATGGATTTCCTCTCGCGAGGCGTACGATACCATGTACCGTCGATCTATAGCCGACCCGGAAGGGTTCTGGAGGGAACAGGCTGCGCGCATCGACTGGTTTCGTCCCTTCCACACCGTCAGGAATGTGTCCTGGGCAAGCAGCGATCTGTATATCCGCTGGTACGAGGGGGGGACCCTTAACGCGTGCTACAATTGCGTGGACCGGCATCTTGCCGAACATGGGGATCGCACGGCGTTTATCTTCGAACCGGACGCTCCGGACGAAGCTCCGCGCCACATTTCCTGGCGTGAACTGCACCATGAAGTCTGTGTATTCGCCAATGTGCTCAAACGGGTCGGAGTTCGGAAAGGGGATCGCGTGACGATCTATTTGCCCATGATCCCGGAAGCTGCCTACGCGATGCTGGCATGCGCCCGGATCGGTGCGGTACACTCCGTGGTGTTTGCGGGCTTTTCCCCGGATTCTCTCGCAGACCGCATCCTTGATTGCGATTCGACGGTGCTTCTTACCG
The DNA here is from genome assembly GCA_028283985.1 of Rhodothermales bacterium. Taxonomy (GTDB): domain Bacteria; phylum Bacteroidota; class Rhodothermia; order Rhodothermales; family VXPQ01; genus VXPQ01. The sequence goes on from JANQSQ010000142.1 coordinate 10,669, forward strand.
CCGACGAAGGGGTGCGCGGCGGCAGGAAAGTCCCGCTCAAGCAGAATGCCGACAAGGCGCTTGAACGCTGTCCGGATGTAGAGGCGGTTGTGGTCGTCCGGCGTACCGGATCGGGGGCTTCCTTCGTTGAGGGGCGCGATCACTGGTATCACGAAGTGCGCGAGCATGTGGATGCCGAGTGCGATCCGGAGGAAATGGATGCGGAGGATCCTCTTTTCATCTTGTATACGTCGGGTTCTACCGGTAAGCCGAAAGGCGTACTGCATACCACCGGCGGCTATCTGGTGTATGCTTCGCTAACGCACCAGTACGTGTTCGATTGCCGCGAGGACGACATTTTCTGGTGCACCGCCGACGTGGGATGGATTACGGGACATTCCTATATGGTTTACGGCCCCCTTCTGAACGGTATTTCCCAAGTGTTTTTCGAGGGTACGCCGACCTGGCCCAACCCCTCGCGGTTCTGGGAAGTGGTGGATCGGCATCAGGTCACCATTTTTTACACGGCCCCTACGGCCATCCGTGCGCTGATGCGCGAAGGCGACACATACGTTACGCGTACTGACAGGGGTTCGCTCCGGGTGCTGGGCACCGTAGGCGAACCCATTAATCCGGAAGCATGGAAATGGTACCATGATACGGTGGGGCAGGGGCGTTGTCCGGTGGTCGATACCTGGTGGCAAACCGAGACCGGCGGTATCATGATTGCGCCGCTGCCCGCGGCTATCGATCAGAAACCCGGTTCGGCAACCCTTCCTTTTTTTGGCGTCCGCCCCGAATTACTGAATCCGGATGGGGTCGTGCAGGAAGGCCCGGGCGAAGGGTTGCTGGCCATCGGAGATTCGTGGCCGGGCCAGATGCGCACGGTCTACAGGAATCACGACCGGTTTGTCCAGACGTATTTCAGCCGGTTCGAGGGCAAGTATTTCACGGGGGATGGGTGTCGCCGGGACGAGGACGGGTATTACTGGATCACGGGCCGTGTGGACGATGTCCTCAATGTGTCGGGGCACCGGATGGGCACTGCGGAGATAGAGAGTGCGCTTGTATCGCACGACCAGGTGGCGGAAGCCGCCGTGGTCGGGTTCCCCCACGATATCAAGGGGCAGGGCATCTACGGATTCGTGACGCTTGTGGCGGAGGCTGATCCGAGCGAAGCGCTGCGCACTGAACTCGTGCAGCATGTGCGTGGGGAAATCGGCCCTATTGCCAGGCCCGACTGCATTCAATTTGCGCCTGCGTTGCCGAAAACGCGGTCCGGCAAGATTATGCGCCGAATTCTTCGTAAAATAGCAGCCAACGAATATCAGAACCTCGGCGACACGTCCACTCTGGCCGACCCGGGTGTGGTCGAGGAACTGGTTGCAGGCAGCCAAACCCGGTAATCTTATGAAGCGAAGAACATTTCTTAGAACAGGAGCCGCGGTGGCCGCCGGTTCTACCCTGGCGGCGCCAGCGGTGTTCGAGGCCTCGGGCGGCTCCTCCCGCATTTCATCCCGCGTGCGCAATGCGGGCCTTAAGCATTCGGTATGCCGATGGTGTTATTCCGGCCTCACGCTGGAGCAATTGAGCGCCGGCGCCCAGGCTATCGGCATGCACTCCGTAGAATTGCTGAACGTGGAGGAATTTCCCGTTGTCAAGGAATATGGCCTCGTCTGCGCGATGGCGAACGGGCCGACTTCGATACCGGACGGGTTTAACCGCACGGAATTTCACGAACGCTTCATAGCCGGATTCAAGGGGCTTATTCCTCAAGTGGCTGAGGCCGGCTTTCCGAACATTATCTGCTTTTCGGGCAATCGCCGGGGCATGGATGACGAAACGGGGCTGGAGAACTGTGTCCAGGGCGTCCGGCAGGTTGTGGGCGATGCGGAACGACACGGCGTCACGATATGCATGGAGTTGCTCAACAGCAAGGTGGACCATCCCGATTATATGTGCGATCATACGGAATGGGGCGTCGAACTGGTGAAACGGGTCGGCTCCGAACGCTTTAAGTTGCTATATGACATCTATCACATGCAGATTATGGAGGGGGATGTCATCCGCACGATCCGCGAAAATCACGAATACATCGGGCATTATCATACCGGGGGCAATCCGGGCCGAAACGAAATAGACGAAACCCAGGAGTTGAACTACGCTGCCATCATGCGGGCGATTCGCGAAACAGGGTACGCCGGCTATGTCGGTCAGGAATTCATACCCTCGCGCACGCCGCTCGTCAGTTTGCGCGAAGCGGTTGCGCTTTGCGACGTGTAACATTTTCTCAAACCATCTGCTTGCTATGACTTCCCGAAGAAAATTTCTGACCCGGATAGGCTCGGCGATAGCCGCGCCGGCCGTACTGCCTCTCGTCGGCTGTGGCGGGCAGGAAGAAGACGCTGCTCCTGTTCCTGAACCCGACGTGATCGCTTCCGGGGGGATCGATACCCCCATCGGGGTGCAGTTGTACAGTGTCCGAAACGAGCTCGACGCGGATCTTGCAGGCACGTTGCGGGCCGTTCGGGAGGCGGGCTTCGATCGGGTAGAAACCTACAGTCTGCACGACATGGCGGCGCCCGATTTTCGGGTCTTGCTGGATGATTCGGGTCTTACGGTGGGAAGCATGTATGCTTCGTACGAGCGTGTCGCCGGCGATATCGGAGCGGTTGCGGAGGAAGCGCATATCCTGGGATCTCCCTGGGTCGCCGTCGCATGGATTCCGCACGAGGGCGATTTCGATGTGGACGATATCGATCGCGCTATTGCTGACTTTACGGCAGCCGGCGAAGCGCTCCAGTCAGAGGGTCTGCGTTTCGCGTATCACTGCCACGGCTACGAATTTCGCGAGGCGGAAGGAGGCGGCACACTCTTCGATCGCTTCATGGAGCGCACCGAGTCGGGCGTAGTGGACGTGGAGATGGACGTATTCTGGGTCAAGTGGCCCGGTTTCGAACCGGTGGCGCTGATCGAAAAATATCCGGGGCGGTTTCCGCTGTATCATATGAAAGACATGCGGGAAGGCACCGAACTGGGCGATTTGAGCGGCCAGGCACCGCTTGACACGATTGTACCCGTGGGCATGGGAATGATCGATTTTCCGGCGATCGTCCGGGCGGCCGAAGCAAATGGGGTAGAGGAGTATATCATCGAGTACGAGCATATCGATGCACTGATTTCCATCCAGCAGAGTCTCGAGTATCTGCAATCGCTCGAGGTATAGAGGATCCCCATGCATGTCGCCAAGGCTTACTGGCGCCGACAGCTTCGGCGAACCGGTCTGTTACTTCTTGTCTGGGCTATCGCCGGATTCGGTTGCAGCATTCTCTTTGTCGAGCAACTCAACCGGATATCCTTTGGAGATATGCCGTTTGGTTTCTGGATGGCGCAGCAGGGGTCCATTTATGTATTTATCCTGTTGATCTTTCTGTACGCGCTGCTCAGCGGGCGCGCCGACCGCCAGGCGACCCTTGAAGCCGATACCGAAGAGGATGCGGCGCCACCATCGGCAAACGAGGGATAGCCCATGGGTATTCAAGGCTGGACCTGGGTTACGGTCGGCGTTACTTTTGCCGCCTATTTGTATATCGGCTACCGGAGCCGGGTCATGTCCACCAAAGGCTTCTATGTGGCCGGGCAAGGCGTACCCGCTATCGCCAACGGGGCTGCAACCGCCGCAGACTGGATGAGCGCAGCCTCGTTTATTTCCATGGCCGGCCTGATCTCGTTCATGGGCTTTGACGGGGCGGTCTATTTGATGGGATGGACGGGGGGATATGTGTTGCTGGCTCTTCTTCTTGCGCCGTTCCTGCGCAAGTTCGGACAATACACCGTGCCCGATTTCGTCGGCGTACGGTACTATTCGAAAGCGGCGCGCGTCGTTGCCGCCATCGCCGCCATTTTCGTGTCCTTCACGTATGTCGCCGGACAGATGGCAGGCGTCGGCGTGGCGTTCGGACGTTTTCTGGAGATCCCGTTCGAACTGGGCGTGGCCATCGGGATGATTGTCGTGGCGTTTTTTGCGGTGCTTGGCGGTATGAAAGGGATCACGTATACGCAGGTAGCGCAGTACTGCGTGCTCATTTTTGCCTATACGGTTCCCGCCATTGCCATTGCGCTGCTGCTCACGGGAAATCCGGTGCCCCAGCTCGCCATGGAAGAGATTCTTCCCAAACTGAACGCCATTCAGCACGATCTGGGACTGTCGAGTTACTCGAATCCGTTCACAGGCCTTTCCAAGCTGAATGTGTTTGCCATTACGCTCTGCCTGATGGCCGGGACGGCGGGGCTGCCACACGTCATTGTCCGGTTCTATACGGTAAAGAATGTGAAGGCGGCGCGCTGGTCGGCATTCTGGGCCCTGCTCTTTATCGGAATCCTCTACACGACGGCTCCTGCGGTGGCCATGTTCGCCAAATACCACATTTTGCAGCAGTTTGCGGAACTGGGACCGGCCATCGCTGAGCAGAGTTGGATGCGGAATTGGGCGGCTACCGGGTTGGTGACGATTCCTGAGGGGGGGATACAAACGGCGGAACAACTTCTTGACGCCATCAATCGTGACATTATTGTCCTCGCAACGCCCGAAATCGCAAGGTTGCCGGCCATTGTCGTTGCCCTGGTGGCGGCAGGCGGACTTGCGGCGGCGCTATCCACGGCGTCCGGCCTGTTGCTTGTTATTTCCTCGGCGCTGGCGCACGATATTTACGGGTCGGTCATAAACCCCCGGGCTTCGGAAAAACGCCGCCTTTTTGTAGGCCGGCTCATGATCTTTCTCGCGGTTATTGTGGCGGGTGTGTTCGGAGTGTATCCGCTGGGGTTCGTGGCCGAGGTAGTGGCCTTTGCCTTTGGGCTGGCCGCCGCCTCGTTTTTTCCGGTAATTGTACTGGGTATTTTCTGGAAGCGCGCAAACAAGCAGGGCGCCATCGCCGGCATGAGTGTCGGCCTGGTCTTTACCTTCGTGATGATTGCGCTCATGCGGGCGCAAAACGTGATTCCGGGGATGGACGAGCCAATCCTTGACCACTTTTTTGGTATCGGTGCGCAGGGGGTCGGCGTGATCGGCATGCTGCTTAATTTTGCGATCACGATAGGGGTCTCTTTGTGCACTCCCGATTCCCCGATTTCCGTCAGGGAACTGGTCGAACGCGTTCGCTATCCGAATTAGGGCCTGTTCACACTGTGCAGCGGCGCTCTGCGGGGCCTGTTTTCCTGCCAGGCCAGGCGCCCGTTCCTTTTTTCAGAGGCTGTGAGAAGCACGCTGGCTGCGTCATTCCTCATTATGCGGGGCCGCCACACTACACTGCTTCGTCATTCCTTGTCAGCGCACCCCTCTCAACCTCTGAACTTCGCGGACTTGTTCAGAGCACCCTTATGTCATTTGCCATACGCCATGCTCCGATGACGGGCCGGTTCAGTGGCTGCATGCATTCCCATCCGGGTAGGCGCTCGAGTAGTGCATCAGAAAGACATTTGTGGTAGAAGGGATTATTGGCCAGTCCGCCCAGCAGGGTTATCCGGGGGCGTATGGCCGAACACCGATCGACAAGCCAGCATACCTGCTCGGTGAGCAGAGCAATATGTTTGCCGACGATCGCTTTGGCTACAGCATCTCCATCGTACGCCCCCTGTATCACGATGCGGGCGAATCGTTGCAGGGGTGTTTTTTTCTTATACACTATCTCGAAGAGATCTTCCTCGCTCGTTACATCTCCGGATGCCGCGAGAAGGTTGCATAGCGCCGTGTCCGGTCCGCCGTCGAATGCATGTGCGATGGCGCGCAGGCCGTCAGCCCCGAGAGCATAACCGCTTCCCTCGTCGCCTATGAGGTAGCCCCATCCTCCGGCCCGCAAGAATTCGCCGGAGTTTGTACGCGCCAGGCATACGGTGCCTGTACCGGAAATCACCATAATTCCGCTCTCGCCTTCGAAGGCGGCTTCCAGGGCGATGAGGCTGTCGTGCGTGACCTGCAGCGGAATGTCGCGCGCCGATGTCGGGATTTGGTCTCTTAGCCGGGACCGAATGCCCTCATAGAGCAGATCCTGATCCTGCGCGCGTCCTGCCCCGGCTACGCCGGCGCATACGGACGCAATGGACTCCCCGGGAAGGCGTTCGACAGCCTGCACTATCAGGTCTGCTATTACGTCCGCGGAATCCTTAAACCCCACACGAGCAGGGTTTCCGCAGGGACCAAACAGGTTGAGGAGTTCTTCCCCCTGTATTTTTGCGGCGACCAACTCTGTTTTGGAGCCGCCGGCGTCTATGCCTACATATATGCGTGCGTTGGGCGGCATGCCATTACTCGGGAAGAAGTGTGGTGACGTATCGTATGGGTTCCTCTCTTTCCTCGTGCAGCATATCTGCATGCAGGACAGCGGGCTCGGGTACGCTCTCCGGAACGAAATATTTTCCGAAAGGGCGGTTTACCGGGAATCGTCGGTTCCGGTAGTGAAAGGCATTCCATGCAGAGGTGGATATCCATGCTTCCCACCGGGCCGGCGCGGGCGGCTCTCTGTCGAATAGCGATGTGCCGTACTGTAACGTGGTTACGTGGCCGGATCCGGGAATGAGAATCGGTGCGTATCGAGTTGCAGCGGCGTTGCCCCTCTTTGGAACGGATACATTGCCCGCAGACCATACAGGGAAATAATATCTGTGCGGCTGTGCTTTTTCCCATCGCCACCCCTCCGGCCCCGGCCCGAATTGTGCGGCGAGATGCGTTACCGTCCGCTCCATGATCCGGTATTCGATTTCATGCGCTTCCGGACCGGACCGTCCGGCAATAGCGCCATCCGGCCATGCTCCCGTACTATCGAAATACAGGGTGGCCCATGTATCCATGATCGTTGCAGGGATACTGGCTTCATCGAACGTGTATTCCCAGTTTCGCAGGTAGGTCAGTGCGTCGGCAACAAGAGCAGGGGGGATATCTGCTCCGTCAGCCGGGATGCTATCGATCAGCCGAGGCGTAATGTTTGCCGCCCATGTGCTTCCGAGATCGCGTACCCCGGCCAGACTTTCCATGGGGCCCGGTTCCCTCGTTGCAAGTTGCGCAAGGCGCTTTGCCGCCATGTCGGACCACAGGTTATTACTTATGGCCGTTACCCCGGCATCCCGGGTAACGAACAAGGGGGTTCCTGTGATGTAGATCGAGTCGTTTACGGATATGACGAGCCCATCTCCGTCCTGCAGGGCAAACGGTGCATCCGAGCCGGACAATAACCCGAACCATGCTGCCGCGTCGCTTACGGGTTCCCAGCCCGACCACGTTAAAAACAGACCGGTTGTCGTGCTATCCCGGGCTTCCCGTATATCCCCGGAAAAATCCGCCTCCGGAAGCAGGGAATCCGGTGCGAGAAAAAGGCCGTCCCGGTCTCGTCGGAAGCGCATGACCACCTCCTGGCCTTCGGCGATTTTCCATTTCTCGTATTCGTATGTGGGCGCCGGGACGCCATCTGTGGATGGATGCAAGGATACGGTACTTGCAGACAATACCGCCCATGACCGGGCGCTTGTCTGACCGGCGGGCATGAAGGGTGTGCCGATCCAGGTAGCCCCCATGGCGGTTTCTTCCGGATACGTTATAATTACTTCCTGAAACAGGGGTAACGCAGATGCTCCGTACACATGCCGCTGGGCCAGATGCGTTCCAAGGCTGTCGGTTATCGTCCAGGCCATACTGCGGTTGAACCCGTGCAGGTGCAGCCAATCCTTCAGCAGACGATTTTCTTCGTGAAGCGTACGCAGCGTCTCCGGAGCATTCTGCAGTGAATCGGAATGCGGCAACTCTGCGGCAAGCCATGCGAGGAGGCGTTCGATTGCAAGGGGAAACCAGGGCTCCCACAGTTCCGGTGCGCTGCGAAGCAGGAGAAATTCGTGCAATTGCGCCGTCTGGCGCTGACCGAGTACGGCATTAACCCCTTGCACATAGGCGTCAAGGATGCCCCGGTCTTCAGGGGATAGCGCTGCATACGCTGCCTTGCTCATCGAGACAAACCGGAGGCGTTTAGTCAATCCGTCGAGTACAAGCAGTTCTTCGCCCAGCCATGCCGACAGACTGCCCCGGGCGGTCCGTTGCCACAGATTCATGGTCCACGCGTGTTCCTGGGCATGCAGATACCCGAGTCCTGCGTACGCGTCGCGGGCCGACTGCGCATGGATAGCCGCCGATCCGTTTTCGTAGACGACGATCCGGGTTGTTTCTCCTAATCCCGGTACATATGCTCGCGCGGGGGGGGCAGGCAGCCTGTACGACAAATACACTACGACGCCACCGCCGATGACGAGGCACAAGGCAACTGTCGTCGGGATGGCGATCAATTTTCTCATGGG
>JANQSQ010000145.1 GCA_028283985.1 Rhodothermales bacterium
TCTTGCCCTGAACTGGAATCTGGGCGAGGAAAACGACATATGGGAGGAACTGGACGATCCGCGGCAGTACCGCATCCGGTCTTATGCGGAGTATATCCGTGCACTGGACCCCTACGGCCATCCGATCGTGATACACACCTACCCCAACCAGCACATAGAGGTGTACACGCCTTTGCTGGGGACTTCTTCCGAACTGGCGGGAATTTCCCTGCAAACAAACTGGAACCGGGTGCATGAGCATACGCTGATGTGGCGGCGTGTCTCGGCGGCGGCAGGCAAAAAATGGGTGATCGCCAACGACGAACAGGGCGATTGGCAAATCGGCGTCATGCCGGACGGGCCGGAAAGCAACCACGGCGATATCAGGCGGCGCACCATCTGGGGGCACCTTATGGCCGGGGGCGCCGGACTGGAGTTTTACTTCGGCTACCAGCATCCGCACAACGACCTGAATCTGGAGGATTTCCGGAGCCGGGACCGGTTCTGGGACTATGTGCGCCACGCCCTGCATTTCTTCGACGCCTGGCTGCCCTACTGGGAAATGGCGCCGAACGACGGCCTGGCGCCGGGCGACCGGTACGTGCTGGCGAAGCCGGGAGAAATGTACGCAGTGTATGTGCCGGAGACATCGCCGGATGACGAAAACGTATCCCTGCACGTACTTCCGGGCAACTACTCCGTGCACTGGTACGATCCGACAGAAGGCGGTGCGCTGCAAACCGGCAGCGTGGCGCATGTGGCGGGAAACGGCGCCGTGTCGATCGGCGCACCGCCGCCCGGGCCGGACGGCAAGGATTGGGTGGCCCTGGTGCGGGCGGAGGATGGCGAATAGAGGAAACGGGGCATTGCCGGCGTCAAGCGCTGACCGGATCGAGCTGGAATGTCACTCTGACGTGCGTAGTCTCGGCGACGATCTCGGGCTCGGATCCATTGAACTCGCGCATCGTCTTGCGCATCACTGGCCAGCCTCTGCCCCGTTGCTCCATGAGCCCTTTTACGACCATATAATTCGCCATCAGTTCGTTCCGCGATCTTGGATGCGCTCCGGCGCGCACGCTCTCCACAGTCATATGGTTCGGCAGCCCGCCCGGACTGGTGACATCGACATGCCCGGAAAAAACTTCAAGGAGAATTTTCGAGCCGGTGATGGCGTAATCGCGGTGCGCCACCGCATTCACCAGCGCTTCCCGAAGCGCCTTTTCCGGCAAAAGCAGGCGATCTTCCCGGATCATGCCCCGATACGATTCGAACCGCCCCAGACCCGAAAACCACCCGACCGCTCTTCTTACCTGCTCGTCAAGAGTTCCCCGGGCATCGGAAACCTGCAAGACCTGCGAGGCCCGGTCGTCGCCCCCGTGAGCAGCGCATTCTATCCGAAAGTTGCCCGTTTGCGGATAACGCTGCGGTTCCTTGCCGAAGGCCAGCACGCCATAGAGCGTGGGATGCAGCGTGTCTCCCAATTCCGCCACAACCCCCCGATTTCTGAGATCGTCCACATCGTTTGGTTGGGGTTCTCCATGCGTGTCGAGTCCCATGGCCCGGAGATACTCGCGAAAGCCCTCAAGGTCGATATGCCCCGGTGTTGCAGGCTGGATCGTACGCTCCTCGGTCAGGATGTAACCGAACACGTTATAGAGTTCCTGCAGTTCGCCCGGAGAGGGTTCGACGCTGCTTCGTTCGCGGCGAACCCATACTCGTCCATCGCATCGCAACGGTTCGAAACCTCGCTGCCGGGGAACTTCGATCCAGTGTATCCACCCTTTCGGATCCTTATGACGACCGCTTTGCGCAGAAACGGGCGTACTGCAACCGGTATGAAGAAACGAGATCAAGCGCTCTTGCACCTTTTCGGCGTCCTCTTTTACGCCTGTGATTTCACGGGCGTCGTCGACGCCGAGGATGAGAACGCCCCCCTCGGTGTTTGCGAAAGCGCATATCGCCCTCCCGACCGCCGACAAATCGCCAAGCCCGCGTTTGAACTCGGTCCGCCGATTTTCGCCTGCCTCGATGCGCTTGAGAATATCCAGCCACTCCATATAGAAAAAGCTCGAAAGCCATATTCCAACCGACGGGGCGAAATGCCCCGCCGTCGCTCCGGCGGTTCAGGGATAACGCGCATATCCACCCTAATTCGATGCAACGCGCCGGACTCGACCCTGCCGTTGTTCGGGATAATCGCCGTACGAAGAATACGCTACCGGGCATTGCCCGTCAAGGACCTTCAAGTCCGGTCGCTCATGTCTCCGCAGCAACATGAAGGATAATCCAATTAACCGGAAACAAGACCGGATCAGGCGCTTTATTCTTTTGCGGACATTTCGATTGGATCATTCTTGCAGGGAGGTAGACACGTGACGACAATAACGACCGAAATCCGCGCGCGAATCGGTAAGGATCCTGTTCCGCCCCGGCCCATGACGGTGGAGGAGTACGCCCGGTTCGAAGAGCCGGAGGACGGATACAAGTACGAATTGGTTCGGGGCGTACTCATGGTGCAAGAGCCCAGTCCGGGCTATCCGCACGGATCCCTGCAAGCCGATCTGGTATGGCGCCTCGGAAACTGGGTGCGCCAAACAGGACGCGGCAAGGTGGCGGTGGGTATGGGTTGCATTATCCGCATGACCCCCGCGACTGTTCGGGGACCGGATATTTGCATTTTCCTCGAACCGGGATCCTGGGAAAACACGCCGGGGAACTGGGCGAAGGGAGCACCTGAAATAGCGATCGAAGTACTCTCACCATCGAACAGGCCGGGAGCAATGCGCGAAAAGATGCGCGATTACTTCGAGGCCGGGGCGTTGCGCGTATGGATGGTGGACCCGAAAACGCGCACCGTGATCATACACCGGGCGGACGGCTCGGAAACGATCTTCCGGGAAGGAGACCGCCTCGAGGATCCGGAGGTATTGCCGGGATTTGTGCTGGAACTGGAGGAATTATTTGAGGGATAGGCCCATGACGACCGTAAGAACCCAAACCCGCGCGCGAACCGAAAAAAGCCCTGCCTCGCCCCGACCCATGACGGTGGAGGAATATGCGCGGTTCGACGAGCCGGAAGACGGATACTCTTCCGAACTCTTCCGGGGCATCGTCATCCGGGAACCGCTTCCCGGCTGGTCGCATGGGCGCAGCCAAAGCATATTGGCGCGGCGCCTGGGCAACTGGATGGAAGCGTTCGGGCAAGGCGAGGTTTTCGCGGAAACCGATTTTATTATCAGCGACCGTCCGGCGACCGTGCGGGGACCGGATGTGGCCGTGCTGCTCGACCGACGATTCCGGGAAGGCGAACCCGGCAACTGGATACGCGGAGCGCCGGACATAGCGATCGAAGTACTATCCCCATCGAACAGGCCCGGAGCAATGCGCGAAAAGATGCGCGAAAAGATGCGCGATTACTTTGAGGCCGGGGCGCTGCGTGTCTGGACCGTAGACCCGAAAATGCGCACCGTGACCATACACCGGGCCGACGGATCGGAAACGATCTTCCGGGACGGGGACCGCCTCGAGGATACGGAGGTACTGCCGGGATTTGTATTGGAGGTGAGGGAGTTGTTCGAGGGGTAGGGAATTATTTTAGAAAACAGGGAAATATTCCAGAAGTAAAGAATTCTTTTATAAGTAGGAAATTCTTTGGTGGGTAGGGATTGACTGGAGCACTCCCGGCAAAGAATTATGCGAGACGGAAACGCTTTTGAAGAGTGAGTAACATAAGAGAACTTCTACCCGGCTTATCCCGCGCCACTCCACAAACCGGGTAGTCGTTGCTCCCCCCTACTCCACCTCCACAATCACCTCGATCTCCACGGCGATGTTATCCGGCAGCGAGCCCATGCCGATGGCGGACCGGGCATGACGGCCCCTGTCGCCGAAAACTTCCACCATCAGGTCCGAAAACCCGTTGATGACCGCAGGATGCGCCCCGAAGTCCGGAGCGGCGTTCACCATGCCCAGCGCCTTGACGATGCGCCGGACGCGGCTCAGTTCCCCGAGTTCGTCCTTCATCGT
>JANQSQ010000150.1 GCA_028283985.1 Rhodothermales bacterium
ATACCGGCGGTAGCTGCGCACTATATCGAATATGGCGATACCGTAGGCTACGGCCACATTCAGCGACTGTTTCGCCCCGAATTGCGGGATTTCGAAGGCCACATCCGCTTCGGCGACGAGTTCTTCGCGCACCCCGTGCAATTCGTTGCCGACGATGAGACAAAGCGGAAAGGACGATTCCTCGATATCCGTCGTAGGCGTGGGGCAGTCCGTTATTTCGAGCGCCCCGATCGTATAGCCGTCGCGTTTGAGCGCCTGCACGACGGGAAGAGGATCCCGCCGGTATTCCCACCGGACCGTGTCCTGGGCCCCGAGGGCCGTTTTGTGCAGGCCGCGGTTTTCGGGCGTTCCGGTAATCCCCGTCAAATACAGCTTTTCGATGAGTGCGGCGTCCGAGGTACGGAACATCGCCCCGACATTGTAGATAGATCGTACATTGTCGAGGAGCACGGAAACGGGATGCCCGGAGAGCGAATGCGCCGTTTTCGGATCCGGACGCGGTATTTCCTCGTGTCTGAGTTTGCGCATGGATAATCTGTCTGCGCCGTATCGGACGCGCACGTAGCACGGATAGCGTAGCACGCATAGAAAAGTACGTGATTATTGCCATAGATGGACCGGCCGGGTCGGGAAAATCCACCACGGCCCGCGCTGTTGCCGAACGACTCGGCTATGTATATGTGGACACCGGGGCCATGTACCGTACGGTCGCGCTCGCCTTTACCCGCAACGGGGTATCGGCCGAATCGCCGTCTGCCGGAGAAATCCGCGAATTACTCGGGAATATGCATCTGGACATGCGTTTCGGGCCGGACGGCATGCAGATTCTTCTGGACGGGCAGGATGTGACCGGGGATATCCGCACCCGTGAGGTCACGGAGGTGGCCAGCCGCGTGGCCGTGATCCCGGAAGTGCGCGAGCGGATGGTCCAGGAGCAGCGGGACCTCGCCCGCATCCAGGAAAAAGAACGGGGCGGCGTGGTCTTCGAGGGCCGCGACATCGGCACGATCGTGTTTCCCGATGCCGATGTGAAAGTGTTCATGGACGCCAGCGAGGAAATGCGTGCGCGGCGCCGATACGAAGAATTGCAGGAAAAAGACCCCGATGTATCCTTCGAGGATGTGCTGTCCGATATCCGCGCGCGGGACGAGCGGGACGTGTCCCGCCGGCTGTCCCCCCTGCGCAGGGCGGAAGATACTATTGAAATCGACACTTCGGATATAGATCTCCACGAACAGGTGGAAATGGTACTTCGAGCGGTTCGGGAACGCGGAAATTGCACTTCTGTATAAGCGCTTTGCATAAAATGATCGCCATGTAGCCAATGCAGCGTTCGTTTAGCGACGTACTTGCTTGGCAGACAACCCTTTCCCTGGCGATTATTCAATAAAAACTTAAATAAAAATAAAGCCTCGGCACGACACGGGAAGGGTTGTCGGACGACGCTTTACAACCAGGGATACGGACCACCGAAGCCAAAAAGAATCCCTCGAGGTTTCCGCCCGTTTCCCTGATAAACCAACCCTATGGCTGAAAAGCAGCAAGCAACTTCAAAAGATCAAAAAGATCAGGCAACTCAAAGCAAAGACATTGAATCAGGCAATGCTACCGTGACCGCCGAGGCCCCTGCAGAGGAAAAGGCGGAAGATACGGTGGCCGAAAACAACGAGAGCAGTTCCGAGACTGCCGCTGTCGCCGAAAAAGAGGAAGAAGCACCGCCTGAAGACGCCGCAGCCGAAGAAAAGGCGGAAGCAGAGGCAAAAGAGCCGGCAGCCGCAGAAGAAGAGCAGGCGGAAGCAGCCGCGGAAGACGCCAAAGAGGAGGACGTCCCCCCTGCCCCGGTTTCCGAGGAGAAAGAGACGGAAGAAGCCGAAGCTGACGACACTCCGATGCCGATCGGATATACGGGAGAGATTATTGGTCCGGTCCTGACCCTCGAGGAAATAGAAGAAGGCGACGAGGAAGATAAAGTAGCGTCGGAGACCTACGCGGAACTCGAGAAGATGGTCAACGCGTCGTTTACAACCGTCCACGAGCAGGAAATCGTGCATGGACGGGTGGTAAGCGTCGGGGAAAAAGACGTCGTCATAGATATAGGATTCAAGAGTGACGGCATTGTATCTCTGAATGAATTCGACACCACGCTCGCATCCGGCGACGAAGTGGAAGTGCTGGTCGAGCGCCTCGAGGATTACCACGGCCAGCTTGTGCTGTCCAAGATCAAGGCCGACCAGCTCCGCCGCTGGCAACTCATCGAGGAAGCCCATGATAAAGGCACCATCGTCGAAGGCACCATCGTGCGCCGCATCAAGGGCGGCATGATCGTCGATCTCGATATCGGCGGCATGGAGGCCTTCCTCCCCGGTTCTCAGATAGATGTGCGTCCGGTGCGCGATTTCGATACCTATCTCGAAAAGCGCATGGAGTTCAAGATCGTCAAGCTGAATCCGGCCAACGACAACATCGTCATTTCCCACAAGGCCCTTATAGAAAAGGAGCTCGGGGCGCAGCGCGAGAAGATTCTTGCGACGATGGAGCCGGGGCAGATTCTCGAGGGCACGGCCAAGAACATTACCGATTTCGGCATTTTCGTCGATCTGGGGGGCGTGGACGGGCTGCTCCACATTACGGACCTCTCCTGGGGCCGCGTTTCCCATCCCTCCGAACTGGTGGAACTCGACCAGAAACTCACGGTGGTCGTGCTGGATTACGACAAGGACCGCCAGCGCATTTCGCTGGGCCTGAAACAGCTCCAGCGGCATCCGTGGGAAAGCATCGACGAGAAGTACGTCGAGGGCAATTCCGTCGAGGGCAAGGTCGTTTCCATTACGGATTACGGCGCCTTCGTGGAACTGGAGAAAGGCATCGAAGGCCTCGTGCACATCTCCGAAATGAGTTGGACGGAGCACATCCGCCACCCGAGCCAGGTGGTCTCGCTGGGCCAACTGGTGCGGGTCCGCATTCTCAAGATCGACAAGCAAGGGAAGAAGATTTCTCTGGGCATGAAGCAGCTCGATCCGGATCCGTGGGATGGTATTTCGGAACGCTATCCTCCAGGAACGGTCATGTCGGGCAAGGTGCGCAACATCACCAATTTCGGGGTGTTCGTGGGGATCGAGCCGGGTATCGACGGGCTGGTGCACATTTCCGACCTGTCCTGGACGAAGAAGGTGCGTCACCCGAACGAGATGGTTCGCAAGGGGCAGCCGCTCGATGTCGTTATTCTGAATATCGACGAGGGTTCGCGGCGCATTTCGCTGGGTCACAAGCAGGTGGAAACGAATCCGTGGAATCAGTTCGCCCAGGCGTATGCCGAAGGAACCGATACGGAAGCGACTGTGGTGCGCGCCAATGAAGGAGGCCTCGTGATCGAGTTGCCTCTTTCTGTCGAGGCTTTTGTGCCGGCCAGTGAACTGCAGAACGGACCGCATAACTTCCAGGACTTCTATCCGGCAGGGCAGGAACTGCAGCTTCGGGTCATCAAGTTCGACCCGAATCAGAAGGAGATCGTGCTTAGCGAAGTGGCGAAAGAACGCGCCGCCGAGCGGTCAGAGAAGACTCAGGAGGATCGCGCGCGTCGGGAAACCAAAAAGCGCGAGTCGCGGGAGGTCAAGAAATACCAGAAGTCAGCGGGAGCGGCGGGCCGGACCACGCTCGGAGATATTTCCGGACTGGCGGATCTGAAGGCGCAGATCGAAGAGGCGGAGCAGGAAACTCCTAAGAAAGAAGCCGCCGCGCCCAAGAAGGCGCCGGCGAAGAAGGCTCCTGCGGCCAAGAAGACCACGACGGCCAAGGCGTCTACGGCGAAGAAAACGACGACCGCCAAGACGACGAAAGCTGCGGCTGCGAAGGAGACGGCTGCCAAGGCTCCTGCCGCAAAGAAGGCTACAACGGCGAAGGCTTCCACTGCGAAGAAGGAGACCGCGGCCAAGGCTTCTGCGGCGAAGAAGACCACGGCGGCCAAGACCACAAAGGCTGCGGCAGTGAAGAAGGCCACGAACGAGTCAGCGGCGAAGCCGGCTGCCAAGGCCTCAACGGCTGGGAAGAAGACTGCGGCGGCGAAGAAGAAGGAAGAGGTGGAGGCTGTGGAGGAGTGATGGGGGTGTGGGGTTTGGTATACTGCAATGCTTGCCAGTATGCCTCACCTCATGCTCCGGCACTTTCGTATATAATTCCCCTTTTTTATAACCCAATGACATGACTATAACACACGACGAATTTAAAGGAATCATAGGTGAGAGACTTATGAAACAATGAGAAGTGGTCCGATAAAACTGGACAGTTTTTTTCGCGGTTTTAAGTGTAGTGCCACGTCGGGTTATGCTGCTATGGGCAGCGGTTTTCGTTCGTAGAA
>JANQSQ010000155.1 GCA_028283985.1 Rhodothermales bacterium
ATCCGCTCGTTTTCGTCACGACGCCATGCCGGTCAAAATCGGGATCGTTGCCGAACGCGATATCGAACCGGTCTTTCAGCCCGACGAGGCCTGCCATGGCGTACGGCGAGGAACAATCCATGCGGATTTTCCCGTCCCTGTCGAGCGTCATGAACGAAAAGGTCGGATCCAGAACGGGGTTGACCACCTCGATGTCGAGCCCGTACCGGTCTGCCACAGGCTCCCAGTACGCCGCCCCCGCCCCGCCCATGGGATCAGCGCCGATCTTCAGACCGGAGGACGCAACAGCTTCCAGGTCCAGCACCTGGGCGAGGTCCTCCACATACGGCGTCATAAAATCCACTTCCCGGGTCGTATCTGCCTTGCGGGCCTGCATGATCGTCGCGCGCCGGACCCCCTGCAAACCGGTTTCGAGGAGTTCGTTCGCCCGGTCCTGGATCTGCCCGGTCGTTGCCGCATCGGCCGGGCCGCCCGTAGGCGGATTATACTTGAACCCCCCGTCCTCCGGGGGATTAAGGGACGGGGTGATGATGACGCCGTCCGCCAGTCCGCCTGCACGTTGTGCGTTATACCGGAGAATAGCGTGCGACAGCACAGGGGTAGGCGTGTAACCCTGTCCCTTTTCCACGTGCACAGTTACCCCGTTGCCCGCAAACACTTCGAGGGCCGTCGTAAAGGCCGCTTCCGACAAGGCATGGGTATCCATCCCGATCAGGAGCGGGCCATCAATCCCGTTTGCGGCGCGCACCTCGGCGGTGGCCTGGCATATCGCGGCAATGTGGTCGTCGTTGAACGAACCCCCGGGCGAAGTGCCCCGATGCCCCGACGTGCCGAACGCGACGCGCTGCCCCGGATCCCGGGGATCCGGCCTGACCGAAAAATAGGCGGCGATCAGCCGGGGAATGTTGACGAGGAGGTCAGAGGGAACCGGCTTCCCTGCAAGGGCATGGTGCGCCATGGTCCGGTAGAGCGAGAGCGTATGTGCGCCAGGAATACGTAGTGCCGGGCATAAGGTACGACAATGTTGCGGATACTCTCCAGGGCCTGTTAACACTATGCAGCGGCGCTCTGCGGGGCCTGGCTTGGCGGGAAAACAGGCCCCGCCCTCCGGGAGACTGAGAGGACTTAATAAGAGTATCCTTACCTTTCCGGAGGAACACGAAGCGCCTTCCCGAATGTATGAAGGCCGGTTGCGAAGCACAGAAAACGTAACGCAAGCATACAGCAGAATCCGCGCGACACGCCCCCGCCGCGCATGCAGCAAACGCCCACACGCCCCAACCCTATGCCCGGCAAACCGAAAATCCTTTGGGCGGACGACGAGATCGACCTCTTGCGTCCGCATATTCTCTTTCTGGAAACGAGGGGGTACGACGTCACCAGCGTGACGAACGGCGCCGACGCCATCGGTCAGGCGGACCGCACACGCTACGATGTGATCCTGCTGGACGAACAGATGCCCGGCATGGGAGGCATCGACATTCTCGAAGAAATCAAGCAGAAGGCCCCGGAAACGCCGGTGGTCATGGTCACGAAAAGCGAAGAGGAACGCCTCATGGAAGAGGCGCTCGGCGGGCAGATCAGCGATTATCTGACCAAGCCGGTCAACCCGAGCCAGATATTGCTCACCATCAAACGGCTGCTCGATCATAGCCGGCTTCGTACGGAAAAGGTCTCCCGCGATTATCTGCAGTCGTTCAACCGGATCACCCAAGCCCTCATGAACCCGCTCACGCACACGGGGTGGGTGGACGTATACAGACAACTGGTGCATTACGATCTCGAGTTGAAAGGCGACGAAGGCGCCCGGAAGATCCTCGAGGATCAGTACCGGGAGGCGAACCGCGCATTCGGCAGGTTTATCGAAGACGAATATGCCTCATGGATTCATGCGCGCCCGGGCGAAGAACGTCCGGTTCTCTCGCACGAAGTGATTCCGACATACGTCCTTCCGAAAATGGGATCCGGAATGCCGGTCATCTTTCTGGTCATAGATTGTATGCGGTACGACCAGTGGCTGGAACTGGAAACGCTGTTGCACGACCTGTTCGATATAGAGAAGGAATTCTACTACTCGATCCTCCCGACAGCAACCCCGTATTCCCGCAACGCCATTTTCAGCGGCCTGTTGCCTGCGGACATTGCGAAACGCTATCGGACCATGTGGGACAATGGAGAAGACGACGAGCACAGCCGGAACCGCAACGAGGAGCAGTTTCTCCGGGACCTGATGAAACGGCATACGCTCGATCCCAGGATACGCTACGAAAAACTGGTCAAGTCGCGGGAGGGACACGAATTCGCCCGGCAGACGGATGCGTTCGTCTCGCAGGACCTTAGCGCCATCGTAATCAATTTCGTGGATATTCTGGCGCACAGCCGGTCCGATTCGGATGTGCTCAAGGAAATCGCCCCGGACGAGCGGGCCTACCGGGCCTTGACGCGCACCTGGTTCGAACATTCCTGGCTGTACCAGGCCTTTGCCGAATTTGCGCGAACGGAATGCACTATCGTGGTGACGACCGATCACGGCGCCATCCGGAGCCTGCGTTCCACCAAGGTCCATGGCGACCGGAATACCTCCACGGCGCTGCGCTACAAGTATGGCCGCAACGTGAAATGCAACGGGAAACATGCGATTCTGGTAGAGAACCCCGAGGCGTACGGCCTTCCGAAAAACGAGGCGAACACAAATTACATCATCGCCAAGGAGGACTATTATTTCGTGTATCCCACGAATTTCCACCATTACCAGAATCTGTACCGGGACACGATGCAGCACGGGGGCGCCTCGCTCGAAGAAATGGTGCTGCCTGTCGTGACCCTGCGTCCCAAGGCATGAAAATTCTCTTCCCTGCGCACACTTCCGGTGCAGCGGAAACCCGCCGGCTTGGGCGCACCGTTGCAAAACAACTCCGGGCGGGGGACGTGGTCGGCCTGTACGGAAACCTCGGAGCGGGAAAGACGGTGTTTGCGCAAGGGTTGTGCGAGGGACTCGGACTGGCCGCCGAACAGGTTACCAGCCCCACCTTCTCCATCCTTCACGAGTACGAAGGCGGCACATGGCCCGTCTATCATTTCGACGCCTACCGTATTGAAAAACCGGACGAATTTTTCGACCTCGGGTACGAGGAGTATTTCTTTGGAAACGGCGTATGTATTATCGAGTGGGCCGAGCGCATCGAACCGCTGCTGCCCCCGAAAACGTTGCGGTTTCGCATGAAACACGAAACGGAAAACGAACGAAGCATCCACTTCGACGGGATTGCGCCATGATGCGCGAGATCGACGCCCTGCTTGCAAAACTTCCCCGGTTTTCAGAGCAGGGGATATGGAAACCGGGCCTCGAACGTACGCACCATCTTCTCGACGTCCTTGGATGCCCCCAGGATGCGTTCGATATCGTGCATGTGGCCGGTACGAACGGCAAGGGGTCCACCGCATCGTTTCTTGCCGCAATGAGCCGCGCTGCAGGAGTACGAACCGGGCTTCACACGTCGCCGCACCTGTGGAAGGTGACGGAACGTATGCGGATCGACGGACAGGCTGCGCCGGAAAACCGGCTGGCCGACGCCCTGCGGCGCACCCGATCGCTTGTCGAAAAAACGCAACCGAGCTATTTCGAGCTGACCTTCGCGCTCAGCCTCCTGTACTTTGCGGAACATGGCGTGGATCTGGCTATCGTCGAGACGGGCATGGGCGGCCGGCTCGACGCCACGAATGTACTCACTCCGCTGCTCTCGATCATCACTGACATCGGCCTCGATCACACCCGGTTTCTTGGGCATACCATCGAACTTATTGCGCAGGAGAAGGCAGGTATCGTCAAACCCGGCGTCCCTGTGGTAACGAGCGCCCGGTCTCCCGCGGTCGAAGCGATCGAGGAAATGGCCGAAGCGCGCGGCGCCCCGGTACACCGGGTCGAACGGGACGTGCAGGTGCTGTCGGAATCCATTGCCCTGACGGAATCGACGGTTACCGCGTCCACGCCGAGCCGAACCTTCCGGGACCTGCATGTGGGATTGGCCGGGAAACATCAGGTCCGGAATGCCATGACCGCGCTGCGGGCAGCGGAATTATTGCATATCGACGAACGCGCCGTGCATACGGGCATGCGGGAGGTCTGTCCCCTGAGCGGACTGCATGGCCGTTGGGAGGTGCTGGCCGAAAAGCCCCTGATCGTGACGGACGCGGCGCATAATGGGGATGCGCTGGCGGCAATCCTCCATCACCTGAACGCTTTCCGGCAGGCGGGAAGCGCCCTGACCGTGCTGTTCGGCGTCATGCGGGATAAAGATACAGGGGCCATGGGGAAACTGCTCGCAGCGGCAGGTGCATATGTCCGGCCCGTGAAGCCGGCGTCCGACCGCATGTGCACTCCTGAAGAACTGGCCGGAGTGCTGCGGAACGCAGGCGCCCGGGTCGGCGAGCCCTGCGCCATTCGGGAAGGTATCCGGGCTTTCCTTGCCGAAGCATCTGCTGCGGACACGTTGCTGACGACCGGTTCGCACCGCATTGCAGTGCATCCGGAAGACCTTTCCCCATGACCTTGTCCGAGACACATCGTATAATTTTTCAGAATGATAATTTGACTTCCCGTCAGGAAAACCTATCTTGTTACCCGGAGAGCAGGTTATTGCCATACGTTATCGTATGCGCGCTCTCGAAGCTCCCTGGTCCCAGCGGCCCATCTTTCTGTCTGGACCACGGCAGATCATTCATCCCACCGAGTTTATTTTTGTACCCCTGTCAGACGCTGTAGCGTCCATTGTGAAGTCGGCACGAATAACGCGGAAATCCTTTCTGATCGTTTAGGCCGGCATTCGTTCTTTGTACGGATCGACGCGATCCGTTCTCAACCCCCGATTTGCAACGATGAACATCCACGAATTGCAAAAGAAGAAATTGCCGGAACTCAAGGAAATCGCTCGCGGCCTCGGCCTGAGCGGCTATTCCCAGAGCCGCAAAGAAGATTTGATCTATCGCATCATCGAGGCGAATGCAGAAGTCGCTGCGGGTAACGGTTCCGTGCGAACCCGCCCGCCCCGCCCGAA
>JANQSQ010000156.1 GCA_028283985.1 Rhodothermales bacterium
TCCATGACCATGCTGCGCAGGCAAGCATCCATGTCGCCGCCGAATTTCTCAGGGATGGGGTAGTGCGGCATGAGCATGTCGATCTTCGGCAGCTCCACCGTACACTTGTCCACGATCTCGCGCGTGGTGTCGAGCGCCGCATCGCGCGTGACCGGGTCGAGATCCTTGAGCGCCGCCCGCATTTCTTTGGCGGACTTGAAAAAGAACTGGTCGTTCTCGAAGCGCAGCCGGTCGGGATCGAGAAAGTCTTTTCGCGTCTGGAGGCACAGGAGTACATCCTGCGCTTCGGCGTCTTTCTGCTCGATATAGTGTACGTCGTTCGTGGCCACGGCGGACACGCCGTATTCCTTCGCCCAGCGCAGGAGGACGGCATTGCACCGTTTTTGCTTCTCGAGGCCGTGATCCTGAATCTCGATGTAATAATCCTCTCCGAAAATGTCGAGCCATTCCTCGAACACGGTGCGCGCCTTTTCTTCGCCGTGTGCGAGAATGGCATGCGGGACCTCTCCCTGAAGGCAGCAGGTCGTGGCAATGAGCCCTCCGCTGTGCGCGCGCAGTGTTTCCTTGTCGATACGCGGCTTGTAATAATAGCCGTCCGTAAAGGAAAGAGACGAGAGTTTGATCAGATTCCGGTAGCCTTCCTTGTTCTTCGCAAGCAGCACCTGATGGTAGCGAGTCCGATCGGTCTTGTCCTGCATGCCGGAGGGCGCAAGGTAGAACTCGCACCCGATGATGGGCTTTACGCCGGCTTCCTGGACTTTTTCGTAGAACTCCGGAACCCCGTAGAGATTACCGTGATCGGTAATGGCTATGCCCGCCATGCCCAGTTCCTTCGCTTTTTGGGCGAGGATCTTGATGTTCGCGGCCCCGTCGAGTAACGAGAACCTGGTATGGCAATGCAGGTGGTTGAAATCGCACATAATACGTTTGCTGTGTCCCGGCCCCGATTCGAAGGAACGCATCGGGAGCGTCGTCTTCAAGCCATGTGGAAAAATATGCAGGATATTCCCGGGGGTTTCGTGCGGGTGGGTTGTCCATTTCGCTCTCGTGTCAGGTATTAGGTACACCCGTTCGCGAAAATCTGTCCGATCCACCCGAACCACCTCTACTGTCCGATATGGCGCGTACGTTGCCTGGAACGTGATTCTCCGTTAGAAATGACAGTAAACAGACAAATAATAACGAAAAAAGAACAACTTAACACTAAATAATCACAGAATAGACACAGCTATATGCATATAATTAATGGTGAGGACCACTATTCCCCCACCTTGGGGCTGTTCGTAAACAAGCAAATCAACACAAGGTGGAACCAATGACCATGAAAACGTCACGCAAAATCATTCAGGCGACCTTGGTGCTCGTCGTTGGCTTGTTCGTTACCCTCCCGTCGCATGATGCCTTGTCGCAAAGCGCCTCGGACTGTATAGGATTATCGCAACAACAACCATCGACCAACACGCCGTCTCCCTACCAATACTGTATGTGCGAGATCGATAGCAGTTATTGCCTGTCCTATGGCGTAGGGCATACCACCAACCCGAGGACACCGACACCTGAGGAAGCCTGCGAGAACCAGAACAATCGCATTTGGACAAGCGAGGGCTGCATGACCTGCTGGTCTCTTGCTCAGCGGGTTGGTGGATCGGCGGCGCTCTTTACTTCCTTGGTGCCCGGCGCCGGTTCTTCGTTCGCGGCCTTTTCGACCCTTGCTGTTTATGCCTGGTGTGTAGCATTTAACTAATGGGCGGCATGTGCCCACCCATCTTTATTCACCTAATCCATTTGGAGGATCAACATGCGGACATTTTTTGCACATGCCGTTCTGGCGATCACAACGGCATTCGCCTTCCCGGTTTATGCTCATGCTCAATCGACCGACGCTGGGCATGGTTTGACCTTTCATCTCGGTTGGGACGGTTCGGTAACGACCTTTGATCAGCCTCACGATGATGGGTCTAATCAACTTACATCGTTCTCCGGACTCTCTCTTGGACTCAGTTTCGATCTCCCTTCCGGGATCAATCCGATCGTTCAAGTGAGCGGACAGCAATTAAAGGAACCCCTTCGGGGCATGGTTTCCGATTCGCAGGCGTGGTACTTCATGGGAGGGGTTTTTCTGGAGAACAGGAATCATCCGTTCTATGTGAACCTGCTTGTTGGACTTAACCGGCACATGTATAATTTCGGGAGCGAATTGGACGAAGTTTTCGAAACAGTCAACAATTTCTCTTCCGAGGTGGAGTTCGGTTACGAGGTTTTTGTAGTAAATGCCGTGCCGATTCGGATTGCCATGGGTATGCGTGATCCGATCAATACGGGCGTGGGATTGGACACCATCTTCTTCAAGGTAGGTACAGCCTTTTCCATCAATCTGTTTTAGCGGCGAATCTACTCGATAAACCAAGACCCGGCGGGTTATCCCGACCGGGCCTTTCGTATTTCTATGCCGCAAGAGGCTATGGTTCAAAGAACTGATGGTATCATCAGAATTCGCTCCCGTGTCAGGTATTCCGTACACCCGTTCACGAAAATCTGTCCGATCAAAACCGAATCACCTCTAATACATAGTCAAATAGGCACGAAAAAAGCACAAAATAATGCTAAATAATCACAGAATTATCACAACTACCTGTATATAATTAATGATGAGGATTGGTTCAACCCATGACTGAGTGAGCGCGGTCAACCGCTGGATGGCGGCAATGCCTGGCTGGGATCAGAGCAGAGGTGCCCAACCGATTGACAGGTCGAAAAGATGATAGAGAAAATTTGAGTATATAATTCCCTTTCGAAGAAGCACTGTCCGCGGCGAAGAATGATGCATTGCGGCGCGACAAGGAGCGACAGGACAAGTACGTAAGGCAGTAAAAGGGCACGGGACACGCCCTTCTGTTTCACGCCTGTCCATAGTAGCGGGCAACGCCCCCGCGTCCTGCTGATTCGTTGCGTGCATAAATGGCGGGCATCCGTTCCGATTGCCATCGCCCTACAGTAAGCGTCGGCTATCAACGAGCCTTTATCGCTTGTTTCGCCTGCCGTATCAACAGTTCCTGCACCCCTTCATCCTCGTCCCCTGGCGTCGGCTGTCGCTGCACATACCGGCCGTCAGGGCCGAGATCCCAGGCAAGGCGTCGATCCTCGAAATACAATTGCATGATATCCATGCATCGCTGCCGCAATGCAGGATCCTCGACCGGAACGATGGCTTCCACACGATCTTCCAGATTCCTTCGCTGCCAATCGGCGCTGCCCAGGTATACAAGCGGATCCCCCGCATTATGGAAACAGAAAATGCGGCTGTGTTCGAGAAATCGGCCCACCACGCTGCACACCCGAATGTTTTCGCTATAGCCCGGCAAGCCTGGGCGCAAACGGTTATGGCCCCGCACAATGAGGTCGATCTTCACACCCGCCTGCGATGCCCTGTATAACCTGCGGATCATCCCCGTATCGTCGAGCGAATTCATTTTGGCAATAATACGCCCATTGCCATGCGCCTCGTGATGCGCTATCTCCTGTTTCACGAGTGCGACGAACGTCTTTCGCATGTCCCGCGGCGCCACCAGCAGTTTTTTGTAATGCTGCTCCGGGGCATATCCGGTCAAAAAGTGGAACAGGTTAATGATGTCGTATCCGATATCCGTCCGGCAAGTGAAGAGCCCTGCATCCGTGTAAAAACGGGCCGTAGTCGGGTTATAATTGCCCGTGCCGATGTGACAGTACGCGCGCAGACCCTCATCCTCCTCACGAATCACGAGCGTTGCCTTGGCGTGCGTCTTGAGCCCCACAAGGCCATAGGTGACATGCACCCCCGCATTTTCAAGCCGCCGCCCCCATTCAATATTTTTTTCTTCGTCAAACCTTGCCTTGACCTCAACCAGCACGGCCACTTGCTTGCCCCGCTCGGCAGCGTGAATCAGCGCATCTATAATCGGAGATTTTTCGGAGGTGCGGTACAACGTCTGCTTGATGGCCAGCACACGAGGGTCTTCTGCGGCCTCCTCAATGAATCGCTGCACACTGCTCCGGAACGATTCATAGGGATGGTGCACAAGCACATCTCCGTTGCGAATGACCGAAAAAATGTCCGGACTGTCCTCGGATTCACCCTCAAACTGTAACCGTGCGGGGATCACGGGACTAAATGGCTTGTACTTGAAGCCGATCCCATTCAAATGAGTGAAAAATGCACAATCCGAATGATCGATCAGCCCGGTACTCACATACACATCGTCGGCCGAAAGACTCAATTCGCGCATGAGCAATTCCCGGACACGAGGAGGCATATCCTCTTCGACTTCGAGCCGAACCACCGGGGCGAACCGGCGCTCGCGCAATTCATCGGACATCATCTCGATCAGATCGTCCGCTTCTTCCTCATCCCGGCTGATATCGGCATTGCGCGTAATCTGAAAGGCATGCGCATGCTCGACTTCCATGCCGCGAAGCAGTTCATGCAGGTTGTGCTGTATGACCTGTTCCAGCGGCACGTAGTGATTGGGCTCTTCCAGCGACACCCACCGCCCCTGACTGGTCGGCACTTTGACGCGGGCAAAATGTTCGGTGCCGCGCTTGGGGTGGCGTAACAGAATGGCCAGCGAGAGGCTCAGATTGGAAATGAACGGGAACGGATGCCCGGGATCTACGGCGAGAGGCGTCAGAATAGGAAAAATGTTGGCCTCAAAGTGCCGGTATAGTTGTTCTTTCTGCTGTCGTGAAAGATCGTCGTAGGACAAAATGCGAATGTTCGCGCGCTCGGCCAACTGCGGACGCAACGACCTCTCCCACAGAGAAGTCATGGTCGCGTACATGGGCAACACCGCCTGCCGGATAAGTTGCAACTGTTCGCGGGCCGTCCGTCCGTCCGGAGACAAGACATGCACCCCGGCCGCTTCCTGTCGTTTCAGGCCGCCTACGCGCTTGCGAAAGAATTCGTCGAGATTGCTCGAAGCGATCGACAGAAAATGTACCCGTTCCATGAGCGGGATACGCTCATCGAGCGCCTGATACAACACCCGCCAGTTGAAATCGAGCCAACTCAGCTCCCGGTTGAAGAACAAATGAGGGTGTTTCTCCACGCGGCCCTTCGGAGCCGGACGAGGAGATGTGGCGTGCGGCAGAGAAAACACCGGCGCCGCGCCGTCGCCGGAAGATATACTATCTGCAATAACCGAAGTATGGTCGCGCATATCGCTTCAGCGTATCACTTCCCCTTTCTCCAAACGACGCCGCAAGGCTTGTAACTGGATAATATCCTGCTGATACGTACGAATGTCATCGCCGCTTGCCTCGGCCCGGGATTGTTCCTCGGCTGTGTGCGCTATGGCTTCATCCACCCGGACAATTTTCAGGCGTTTCATCGCCTGACGCGCCGCTTCTTCAGGGTTTTCATCCAGACGGGGTACGACCACGCCCCTTTTTTGCTCCCAGTTTTCCGACGGTTCCTCCCTGCGCACAGCCACCTCCGCAACGAACTGCTGTACATCCGAGCCATAGGCGCCGTCAAGAAACGCCTGCCGGTTCACGGCCCCGGCCTGGTGTTGCTCGGCAAAGCCTTCCACCGTGCGGCGTGGCGCCCCTGGAGAAAATTCGTTCAGGCTCGTGTTTCCCAGAATGTAGGTCACCATCGGAAGCCCCTGCTCGAACATCAGGCGGATCAATATCTTCTCGGTGGCAAGCGTTGAAGAAACGGACGATCTTGTTCCGGAGGCCTGTCTGTGGGACTTTTTGGTAAATGCGCCGTCGCTCCGCCTGACGGACCTGCCCGTCGGCTGTCTGCCCGCTCCCGATACCGGGCGCCCTGTACGACCGGATCGTCGAAATTCCTCATGTTGGCGGGAAGTCGCCATGCCCTCCAACACATCGTACAAACGGCCCTCGGGTATGCTGAAGATCTCGCTTGCCCGGGGCAGCCAGGCCTCTCGCGTCAGAACATCGGGTATGCACGCAATGGCCTGGAGTACGGCGCGCATGCCGGCAGCCCGTCCTTCAGGGGTGTCGAGCCGACCGGCGCGGCGATCGGCGTCATGCAACCAGCGCACGAAATCGACGCGATGCTTTATCAGGTAATCGTTTAGAGACGCTCCTTCCCGCTGCGCAACAGAATCGGGATCCTCGCCCGGGGGAAGTTCCACCACGTAGACGCTCATTCCATCTGCAAGCACCAGGTCGATAGCCCGTCTCGCCGCCTTTTCGCCTGCCCCGTCCGCATCGAACACAAGCAGGATGCGCTGTGCATAGCGGTGCAACAATTGCACCTGCTCGCGGGTCAGCGACGTACCGCAAGACGCCACCGCGTTTCGAAGGCCTGCCTGGTACAACGACATCACATCCGTATAGCCCTCGACAAGCACCGCTTCCTCCTGCTCCCGGATGACCTGCCGGGCCTGATGCAACCCGTACAATACCCGCCGCTTGTCGTATACAATCGTTTCCGGGGAATTGATGTATTTCGGCTGGGGATTTTCCTGCTCGCCGGCGGTATCGTCGAGCACTCTGCCCCCAAAGCCCAGGACTTTGCCCATGTGAGAAAAAATGGGAAACATTACCCGGTCCCGGTAGCGATCGTAATGCCCCTCGCCGCTTTTCTGCGGAATGACGAGCCCGGCCTGCTCCAGCGTGTCGGCGGATATATGTTTCGCCTCGGCCTCCTTAAGCAATCGATTCCAGCCATCCGGAGCGTATCCGACGCCAAACTCCTTGAGTATGGCGTTCGAATACCCGCGGCGTTGCATATACGCCAGCGCCCTTTGGCCAGAATCGGCCTGGATCAATTGTCCGTAAAAGAACCGGGCCGCAAAACGCAGGGCGCCATAGACCGCTTCCATGGTATCGGCTCGTTCGCGGGAAGCGGTCCCCTCCTCCGGCAATTCGATACCCGCTTTTTCCGCCAGGGTGCGCACCGCCTCCGGAAACGACATTCCTTCCACTTCCCTCACGAACCGGAACACATCGCCCCCCGCCCCGCAACCAAAACATTTAAAAATCCCCAATTCGGGATTCACGCTGAATGACGGCGTTTTTTCCTGGTGAAAAGGACACAACCCGAAAAAATTGGAGCCCTTCTTCTTCAGGCGCACGTAGTCGCTCACGACATCGACGATATCCGACGCCGCGCGTACTTCCGCAATGGTGTCGTCCGAAAAATACATGCCGGGGTACAGGCCTTGAAGAATTCGGGGAGTTTGTGACCGGCAGACTTGCCGGTGCCGCCGCCATCCCTTAAAATGGGGCAAGGCGACAGGTTATAGTGCTCCTCAGCACTGAATCCGCCCGCCTTCATGCATCCGTAAGGCCAAGATACGACTCCACCGTGGAAATTTTCGGGATTGATGTCGGCGGTTCCGGGATCAAGGGCGCTCCGGTAGACGTCCGTACCGGTCGCCTCGCTACAGATCGCCTACGTATACCGACCCCGGAGGGGGCACGGCCGAAAGAGGTCGCCGCGGTGGTAGCATCCATGCTGGATCACTTCGGCTGGAAAGGTCCGGTCGGTTGCGGTATTCCCGCCCGCGTCAAGCGGGGCGTGGCGCACACCGCCGCAAACATCAGTGACTCCTGGATCGGTACGAATGCCGCCAGGCTTTTCTCCAAAGCCTCCGGCCGGCCGGTCGTCATCCTCAACGACGCCGACGCCGCCGCCCTGGCGGAAATGCATTTCGGCGCAGGCCGCGGGCTGAAGGGCGTCGTCCTGACGCTTACCATCGGCACAGGCATCGGGTCGGCGCTCTTCGTGGACAATACCCTGATTCCAAACACGGAATTCGGGCATTTCTGGCTGCGGGGCCGAGTCGCCGAGCACTATGCCTCCGACCGGGTGCGTAAGGAGGAAAATCTGGATTGGGAAACCTGGGCGGCGCGCATGCAGGAATATCTGAGCCACCTCGAACGCCTGCTGGATATCGACACGATCATCCTCGGGGGCGGCGTCAGCAAACCCAGTCGGAGTGAAAAATTCCTGCATTTGCTCGACACGAAGGCCGATCTCTTAACCGCTGAACTTAGAAATGAAGCAGGCATTGTGGGGGCTGCATGGATGGCTCGTCGCCTGGTTAAAAAGACCTGATCCGCCTTGTACGAAATTCTTACCGGGATTCCTATCCGTATATGACTGCTTCCGAACTTGAAATCCGCATCAATGAGTTGGCCGGCATGCAGTCAAACGAAGTGCCTCCGGACATCGCGCGGGAGGCCGTAGATGAAGTACTGGCGGCGCTTGACCAGGGGGCCGTACGCGCCGCGTCACGAAACGAAGATGGCGCATGGACCACGCATACCTGGGTGAAACGGGCTATCCTGCTGGGCTTTCGAATCGGCATCCTCGCCGACTATTCGAACAGCCCTTTTTCGTTTCTCGACAAGGATACGTATCCCCCAAGGGCCTTCGACGCAGCGCATCGGGTGCGCATCGTACCGGGCGGTTCTACGGTTCGAACCGGGGCCTATCTCGCCCCCGGGGTCGTTTGCATGCCGCCCATGTACGTGAATACGGGAGCCTACATAGACGAGAACACCATGATCGATTCCCATGCGCTCGTGGGAAGCTGCGCACAAATCGGCAAACGCGTCCACTTGTCGGCGGCAGCACAAATCGGGGGCGTACTCGAACCGGTCGGGGCGGTACCCGTCATCCTTGAGGACGATGTGTTCGTCGGGGGTGGATGCGGCGTATACGAAGGATGTCTTATCCGGGCAGGCGCCGTGCTCGCGCCGGGCGTGGTGCTTACCGGATCGACGCGCCTCTACGACCTCGCGCGGGAAAACATCATCGGACGCAATGAGCAAGGCGCCCTCGAAGTCCCCGAAAATGCGGTCGTGGCGCCGGGCGCGCGCAGCGCTTCGGGAAGGTTCGCCGACCAGCACGGGCTGTCGCTGTACACCCCCGTCATCGTAAAGTACCGGGACCGGAAAACCGATGCGGCCACCGCGCTTGAAGAGATCCTTCGATGAGTTTGTTCGATTTCCCTAAAT
>JANQSQ010000158.1 GCA_028283985.1 Rhodothermales bacterium
TTACCGGAACACGATCTCCTCGATGCGTTCGGCGCCGAGTTGCTCGTTGAGGCGATCACGCCATCTCGATCGGTCGAGGTGCATTTCCTGGCGACAGGCAGCGCTCGTAATCGTGACGAAGAGTTTCCGGCCCCGCACCCGGGCCCCGTCCATCACAGCGCATACTTCCGGCCCGGCCAACTGCCGCCACGTGTCCACCACTTTCGCTTCTTCGAGCCGGGCCCGGATGTTCATCCGGTCAATAAGGACTTCGAGGACATCGCCCAGGGGACGGGATATTCCGGATCGGGGCATGGCGCAAGACCATTGTGCAGGAGTTAGGGCCTGTCAACACTATGCAGGGGCTGTCTTCTGCGGCTCGGGCAGGCCTCTCCAGACCAGCAACGCCATGATCAAAACCGCGGCGATGGCAAGCAACGTATTGCTCCAGTAGCCGTAGCGCACGTAGGCCAGACCGGCTATCGCTCCGCTGATGCCAATCCCCACTTGCCCCGAAGCAATAGCGAAACTCATCAATATGCCCAGGCTGTTCGAGGGAACAAGCGCGCTCAGCAACGCCTGAAGCGGGCTGATGCGCAGGGCAAGCAACAACATGGCTGCCGTGAAAAGCAGAGAGGCGGTCCACATGTCGCTCACCAGCCAGGTCATCAGGGGCATCACGACCGCCAGACCGAAGCACGACCAGAGTATGAGCGGCTTGCGCCCCACCCGATCGGATAGTTTGCCGGCAGTAGGCCCGGCCACGACATGAGCAAGGCCGCCGAACAGAAAAAGCGTCGCGATCGCTTCCCCGCGTACGTCCAGACCGCGCTCCAGCCAGGCAGGAAGATAAACGAGATACAGGCCAACCCCGAGAAACGTCAGAAAATAGACGATGGCGGCGTTCCGCGTCACGGGGCGGCGGCAAAGGCCGATATAATCCGAGACAGCCCTTCCTACGGAAAGGCGGCGCGCATCACGCTGCACGTCCGGTTGCGGGACCGCTCTCCATATCAGCAAAAAAGCACCCGTCATGGTCACCGCGAACATCAGAAACGGCCAGCGATAATCGCCGAATTCCGCAAGGAGCGTCCCAAGCGGAATGCCGACCACCTGTCCGACCGCTATCCCGCTCATTACCCATCCGTTGGCCCAGCCCCGCCGGTCGTACGGGAAATAATCCCCTACATACGCGACGGCGGCTCCGCTCAGCGCCCCGCCTGCCGCACCCGCCAGCGCGCGCACGGCGAGCAGGGTGACATACGTATCGGCCAGGCCGTGCAGATACAGGCACGCCGCCATGAAGCCGGTCCCTATCAGCAAAATCCGGCGGCGCCCGATCTTGTCGGAGATCGGTCCGGTCACCAGCGCAAAAATACCCAGCATCACCGCATAGGACGTGACCAGCGTGCCGAGCAGCGATTCCTGCACAGCCAGCGCTTCCGCAATGCGAGGCAGAATGGGCGAAATGATGATCACCTGACTACTGGCGGAAAACACCATCAGCCACAGGGCGAACAGGACCAGGGAATCCCGGGAAGAACGGTCGGACAATGGCTTTTTACAGGGATTCCTGAGCGGATCGCGGATTTTCCGGCGCATAAACAAATGGCAAAACCATCTTAACATTCCGGTAATGCCAAGCGGGTATGTTCACCGTGCGGATAAGCGCGCCGGACACAAGATACGGCATGCCGCACTTCGCACAAGAGCCGCTTACCGATCGACCCGGCTCTCCGCCCCTGTGAACCAGGGCTACAACTTCTCGTTCGGAAACCGGTTGCCGGTATTCGGCAGGCCTCTCGGCATCATTGCAGCATCAGTTACAGCCGGAATGTCCGGTAGCACGGGGCCGGGCCTTCATACGCATTTGCACGAGGCGGCTTGGAGCCATTCCCGGCCCAAATGTAACAATGTTGCAACGGCCCGGATCGGGTCTTGCGAAGAAAGAAAGGGATGTATACCTTGCAAGCGCTTCTCATGGCGACCGCCATGCACAAGAAATTAATTGGCGCAGGGCAGGGGCGGTAAGAGGCTCCGGTACAAGGACCTGATCGCGGAATAGAAACAACTGTTCCCATTCGTTATACTACTCTGTACATCAATCCAAAGGGGGGCATGTCATGACTCCCGGAAAACCCGGTGAAAAGAGCGAAGGATACGCAAAGGGGTTTGCGGACGGATTTGCCGGTGGGCGAGTCGAAGGTGAATTTTTTATGGCTCCCGTGGATTCCATCAAGTACCTTGTCAAGTCCGAGATTAGGGACGTAGAGGTCAAGTGGCTTGGCAAAATCATGTGGTTTGGCGGCATTGTGCTTGCCTCTACCATTGCTTCGCTCGTTGCTTCCTTGATCAACTAACCGGCAAGGATGACCTATGGCAGTCTTTGATAACCTGGATGGGTTCGTCAGAATAACGGGGGCGCAAGCCAACTCCTTCAGAGACAGCTTTGCACGTGAGGTTGTAGTGGGAGAACCCGAAAACGGTCGAAAAAAAGCCAGCGCGCTTCGGTCAACGAACGATTACATAATTCTTGTAGAATGGTCCGGAGGGGTTCTTCATTTTGAAGTTCGTCTTGGAACCGGCAAGGGGTCTTTCGTTGCTTTCGGGCCGAATATTGTCCAAAAGCATCTGATGGATAACACCGTCACAAGGTTCAAAATGAGTCCCCCCATCCCGTCATATCCTGAATACGCAACAGCTGCGGGATAACCATGTCCCACAAGCCCAGAGCCCCGGCCCGGATCGGGCCTTGCGGGGGGATAAGGGGATGTATACCTTGTACGGACGGCCCGTTCCTTTCGCCGGGCGCATTTTGTAAATCGTTCCCCTATGACCTGTCGCTGGATTCTCCGCCCTGTCCCTTCCGAGGACGCTGTCAAGGACATCGGGCAGCAACTGAACAACCTCCCTGAAGCGCTTTCCCGCGCGCTCATCCTCCGGGGGATCGACACCTTCGATAGTGCGCGCGCTTTCTTTCGCCCCGGCGCCAGCGGTCTGCATGACCCATTCCTCATGGCGGATATGCATGCCGCTTCGGATCGCGTAGCACAGGCGATTCGGGACAAGGAACGCATTGTGGTGTACGGGGACTACGACGTGGACGGCACGACCGCCTCGGCGCTGCTTGTTTCCTCGCTTCGCTCGCTGGGTGGAGATGTCGGGTTCTTCGTCCCGAACCGGTTCGAGCACGGGTACGGCCTGAGCCGCGCGGGCCTCGATGAGACGGCTCGGCTCGGCGCCCGACTCATTGTCGCGGTGGACTGCGGCGTCACGGCCTCGGAAGAAGCCAGATATGCGTACGAAAAAGGGATGGACCTTGTCGTTTGCGATCACCACACGCCGAAGGATGCACTTCCCGACGCCGAAGCAGTGGTGGACCCGAAGAGGACGGATTGCCCGTATCCCTTCAAGGAACTTGCCGGGTGCGGTATCGCCTTCAAACTGCTGCAAGGCGTGCTGGCGAAGCTGGGACGCAACCCGGAAGCCGCCACGGAGTTTCTGGACCTTGTCGCCGTCGCAACCGCCAGCGATATGGTCCCGGTGGAAGACGAAAACCGGATACTCCTGTCCCTCGGCCTGGAACGTCTCCGCCAAAA
This sequence comes from Rhodothermales bacterium, assembly GCA_028283985.1. Taxonomy (GTDB): domain Bacteria; phylum Bacteroidota; class Rhodothermia; order Rhodothermales; family VXPQ01; genus VXPQ01. The sequence continues at coordinate 3,579 of JANQSQ010000158.1, forward strand.
ACCCTCTTCCGGGCTGCGCGCGCTGGCCGCGGTGGCGAATATGTCTCTCTCCTCCTGTACGGCTTCCGATGTGGTTTTCAGGATGGCGCCGCGCATCAACGCCGCCGGGCGTATGAGCACCGCGGAAAAAGCCATTGACCTCCTCCTGGCAAAGGACCAGGAAACGGCGGAACGCTGCGCGAAAGAACTCGACACGCTCAATACCTACCGCCGCGAGATCGATCAGGAGACCCTCGACGCCGCGACGAAACTGGCGGAGCGCCAGATCACGAGCAGGATGCGGCACGCCTTGGTCCTGCATGACAACGACTGGTTTCCCGGCGTCATCGGCATCGTGGCTTCCCGACTGGTAGAGCGTTTTCATCGCCCCACGATTCTTCTTGGGACCATAGATGGCGTCGCCACGGGTTCCGCCCGGTCGATCGGCGGCATCAACATCTTTGAGGCGCTCCGGGAATGCGAAGATCTGCTGGTGAATTTTGGGGGGCACGCCTTCGCCGCCGGATTATCGCTTGAAATTTCCAATCTGCCTGCGTTGCAGGAACGATTCGACGAAGCGGTAGGGAAGGTGGTGACCCCGGAAGTGCTCCAGCCCTCCATACAGGTGGATGCATTCCTCCGCCTGCACGAAATAGATCGCCGTTTCCTGGCAGTGCTCAAACAGTTCGAACCCTTCGGCCCCGGGAACGACCGTCCGGTGTTTCAGGCCAACAGGCTGCTTCCGGTCCGGCCGCCGCGCAAGGTCGGCAAAGATAATCAGCACCTGAAGTTTGTAGTGCGGCAACAGGATCAGGTAGAAAAGGGGGGCCCTATGGAGGCCATCGGCTTCGGAATGGGCGGGCGATTCGACATGCTGGAGCAATGCCGGCGAGAACAACAACCCTTCGACATGCTCTTTTCCGTGAAAGAAAACTCCTGGAATGGCTACACGGAAACCCAACTTCACGCGAAGGATATCCGCCGCAGCGACCCGCCGGCGTGAGCGCTCTTGCGCGACGAGGTAAATGGGTACTGATTGAACGGCTATCCCGGTGCGTCACCTGCAGGACTCCGCGGATGTCTTACGTCACGAGATGCCTGATGCGGGCCATGTGCCGCCGAAACACCTCGAACCCCGTTAGCCGGAGCGCATCTTCCCATGCGAACCATGCTACGTCCGTGATGCCCTCTTCGAGTTGCGGACGAAATTCCTCTTCGGAGGTCGTCATTTGAAACCAGTGCGTGGTTTTAATCACATGTGTGAGCTGTCCCTGACGGTTATACATGTCGTAGCCATACACCGTGGTACCCAGCGGCTGACCGAGATGTACGCCGTCAACGCCAAGTTCCTCCTGTACTTCGCGGAGCGCACATTGACGCACCGATTCCTTTTTCTTCGCCTTCCCTTTGGGCACATCCCACATGCCCCGGCGAAAAATCAGGAGTACTTCCGTGCCCGCCTCGCCACGTCGAGTAACGAACCCCCCCGCAGCAACCATCAGAACGGGAGGGCGGTACGGCGCGACATTGCAAAGCGACACAGGCGGCGCATACTCATGCCAGTCATGGCCTGCGGCCTCGGTCGTATATGCGTCGATAACGATAAGGCGATCCGGGCAAGCAACTTGCGCTTCTTCGAAACGCTCGAACGCCGCGAGAGTATGTTCCCGCGGACGGAGCCCCTCGCGGGCCGCCTTCTCCACGGTGAGCGCATCGGCGCAGCAAAAAACCAGGCGGCTTGTGATATCCCCTTGGGAAACTTCTTTCATGTTTTCTCCACCTTTGTACGACGGCTTCATGCTTCGCTTGGACTACGAACACATTTTATCCTTTGTCGATCCCAAGGATCTTGATCGGCAGCTTGGCAGCGCCCGCAATGCGCATCGCCTGCTGATCGAAAAATCGGGTCCCGGAGGAGACTCCACCGGGTGGCGGGACATCCTGATCCGGCGCGACGAAGCCCTGCTGCAGGATATTGCAGAGACCGCCCGGCGCATTCGGGAAGAGGCCGACATCCTGGTTTGCATAGGCATCGGGGGGTCGTACCTCGGCGCCGAGGCCGTCATACAGGCCCTTTCCCCATCTTTCAGTCGGAATGAGGGCTCTCCCGAGATCCTTTTTGCAGGGCATCACATGAGCGGCGCATATCTGCAGGAACTCCTTGAATACCTGGATGGCAAATCTGTTTTCGTAAATGTCATTTCCAAAAGTGGCCGCACGCTGGAGCCTGCCATCGCGTTTCGATGCATCCGGCAACATCTCGAAAAACATTTTGACGATGCAGACCGGCGCATTATCATCACGACCGATCCGGAAAAAGGAGCGCTGAACACGTTGCACACAACGCACGGGTACAAAAAATACGTCATTCCGGGCGATGTCGGCGGGCGTTTTTCCGTACTGACTCCAGTAGGATTGCTGCCTATCGCAGTGGCCGGAATCGACATTCGCGCACTCTTCAAGGGTGCTGCTGCAACGCTCGCCCGGCTGGCGCCTCCGGAAGATAATCCGGCCTTGTTGTATGCAGCCATTCGATCCGTACTTCTGCAACAAGGATTGTCCATCGACCTGCTTTCCGTGTTTGAGCCTGTGCTGTGCGGCTTCGGAAGATGGTGGCAACAGCTTTTTGGAGAAAGCGAAGGGAAGAACGGGACAGGCCTGTTCCCGTTCGTCGCGCAGTACTCAACGGATCTGCATTCCATCGGACAATATGTCCAAGAAGGGCAACGATCACTGATGGAAACATTCCTGATGGTTGAAAGAACAGGTGGCGATCTTTCAGTGCCTGAAGAACGCGGAGCCGGTTCAAAAGACCTTGATGGCCTTGACTATCTGGCCAGACGGTCCATGGAAACTATCAACCGGGCAGCATGGGAAGGCACCGCACAGGCCCATACTGACGGCGGCGTTCCGAATATGACCCTTTGGATGCAGGAAATATCCCCGGTCTGTCTTGGGGAAGCCATCTACTTTTTCGAGCACGCCGTTTCCATCTCCGGGTACCTTCTGGGCGTTAACCCTTTTGACCAGCCCGGCGTCGAGGCATATAAGCGGGAGATGTTTGCCAGGCTTGGCAAACCATAAGGCAGAGGCAAGCATGTGGAAAAATCAGGCTTTTGCACCCTGTGGCGCCCCGGTTTAGTGTGGAAAAGACATGTGAAGTGAAAAGGTGCTGCTGTTTCCACGGAATATCCTGAAGATACTCACGTCCCTGAACATGTGAGAAACGCAAAAAGGATGTGGATAACTCGTCTATACTTAAAGACTTTTCTGCGCTCGTTCCAGAAAGAAATCAAAAGAGTATTTTGAAGAAAAAGTTTTTCACAATATGAAGATAACTTGTGCATAACCTCTTTGTCCACATATCCACAGTCCCTACTACTACAACTATGTATTCATATTAATTATATAAGTTGTAATAGTGCTTGTGAACGAGTGGATAAACCACTACGCCACATGGTTTTCATAGTGTATCCTGTATGGGAAACGGTACACGGGGATGTACTGCTGGTCGTTCTTCAACGTTTAGAGGATGTGCGGGTGACCTGAGGCGACTTGCCTGTAATTGGGGGGCGGAACCTGGCATGACGAGTTTGGCATCCCGTTTGGGTCGCCAGGTGTTATGTTTAGAGAGGCACGGTGTCTCTGGAGGATAATGCCTGTTCTGACCCTGAACTTCACGTGCCTGTGCCTGCCTCCGAAGAAACGCTACAGAACAGATGTCCGGCTTGTTGGGTGGCGGGAGCCTTATCGGTTGGCATTCTGCTGACGCACAGTGCGAAACCCGGCATAGCAGTGTGGGCGGGTTTGCTGCTGGGTCTTGTCGGTGGCGCGTTGGTCTTTTGTGCAGGGTCTGTGATGCGTCGAGTTTCGCGAAAACGGCATACGCTGCTCATTGGCTTTGCGGGTTTCCTCCTTGCGGTGTGTTTTGGGGGATTACGGTATGCTACGTTTTATGCCTTGCCACAGGGGCATCCGTTACCTGGGAAGCTTGCTTCGGGGGAGGAAGCGGTATGGCAGGGACACATTCTGGACGATCCGGTGGAGCGCGCAGGATCGATCCGGTTCATACTTCGACTGGACCAGGAGAGGAATAGAGATTCTCCTGTAGGTTTACTGGTTTCCGGTCGGCTTGCTTCCGGGTATGACCGGAAAAACAACTGGCTGCCCGCAAGGTGCGATCAGGTGAAACTGCGGGGGCGCCTTGATTCGTTGCCTCGTGCTCGAAATCCTGGTGAGTTCGATTACGGGAGCTATCTGTTCCGCAAGCGCATCTATGCTCGTCTCTATCTCGTGGAGGGCAGTCTGGAACAGGTAGGACGGGACAGGCGGAGCATGAAATGTGTGCTCGAGCCGGCCCGCGCCTTCGTTCAGTCCAGCCTGGATCGGTTTTTGCCCGATCCTGAGCCGCGGGCGATCCTCCATGCGCTTCTCCTGGGGGACCGACGGCAACTTGACAGCGATATCCGGGATCGCTTTGCCCGCATGGGCCTTTTGCATCTCCTCGCAGTCTCCGGTCTGCACGTCATGGTCGTCGGGATGATTTTGTACCACTTGCTTGGGCCCCTCCTGTATCGTTTCCGTCTGAGTTGGCGCACCGTGGACATTCTCCGGGTGACTTGCACCGTGTTCCTGCTTGCAGGGTATATGCTTCTTACCGGGTGTTCTGCATCGGTGGTGCGTGCTGTGGTGATGGCGTCACTGATGCTCTCGGCTACGTCGCTTCAGCGGCCTGCACGGTCGCTGAACAGTCTGGGCGCAGCGGTCTGTGTGTTGTTGGCTGTTGCTCCCACCCATCTCTTCGAGGCCGGATTTCAACTCTCGGTGTCTGCGGTCGCCGGGATTCTATTGCTGGCGCCTCTACTGGCAGTGTGGATTCCAGTCCCCTCATCTCGTATGGGAGAATACATTCACTCCGGGACCACAGTTACTGTGGCAGCAACGATCGGCACACTGCCCGTAGCGCTTTATCATTTTGGGCAGGTCGGGCTGGGGGGACTGGTACTGAATCTCCCGGGTATTCCACTCACCACAGGCGCACTGGTCGCTGGTGCGGCGGCGGTACTGTTCGGGAGCGCATTTCCGGTGCTGGGGGAAATTCTCGGGGCTGCTTCCGGCCTGCTTGCGTCAACCTTGCTGCATATATCCATGATTGGTGATCGATTTATGGGGTGGAGCATGGTTCAGTGGAGCCTTGAACGGCCGCTTCCTCTCTTGATACTGACCCTGACAGGGGTGTGTCTTGCGGTGTGGCGCCGCCCCAGGACCCGGTGGCGTTGCGCTGCGCTGGCGCTGTTTCTTCTTGTCGGGGATACGGTTCAGGGAATAGCAAGCGGGCGGTATCGCCCGTACATGGACGTGATCTACATGGATGTCGGTCAGGGAGATGCCGCTCTGTTGCGTCTCCCCAACGGGGACGGCGTGCTGATCGATGCGGGTCCCCGGTCCTCCTTCACCGGTAGCGATGCAGGAAGCCGTTTCGTGCTGCCCCAGTTGGCGCACCACGGCATGAAAAAACTTGGAACCGTGATCATTACCCATCCCGACAGCGATCATATCGGGGGTATTCCTTCCGTACTGCGTTCCGTGCCGGTGGGTCGTGTGTTGCGATCAGGGTACCGGCACTCATCGGCGCTTTTTGCAGAAACCAACGCCCTGCTGGATAGCCTGGGCATTCCGCATCATGCAGTGCGGACAGGCGATTCTCTCAAGTTGTCGCCCCAAGTGCGCGCCTATGTATTGCACCCATCCGAAGAGGTCTCGGAAAAGGACCCGAATGCACACTCCGTGGTGCTGCTCGTACGCTACGGCGAGGCTTCGTTTCTCTTTACAGGAGATGCCCCCCTTGAGGCCGAACTCCGGCTTGTGCAGCAGTACAGGGACCTGCTGCAAAGCGATGTCCTGAAAGTCGGGCACCACGGCTCCAGGACCAGTTCCGCATCGGCGTTTCTTAACGGCGTGCTGGGCGCACGAAGCCGGGATTCAAGCACTGCGGGTATCGTAGAAACGTCTGTCCGGATGAATGAATCGCACCACAACCCCGGTAAGCCGTATGCGGTGGTCAGCGTGGCGGAGCGCAATCGTTACGGACTCCCGAACCAGGAAGTACTGGACCGCCTGACTGCTACGGGTTTCGAGGTGGTGCTGACCTCCAGGGCCGGCGGGGTATGGTTTCGAACAGACGGCAAAACGATCCGGCGCGTGAACTGGCGGTGAAGAGAAGAAACGGGAACCGTTCTTCCCGAAAAATCTCGTTTGGAACAAGAACCTCAAGCATCTTTACGAATATGCATACGCTTTCCGGCAGCGCCCGTGCCCTCCACGCACGAAGCGCTCCGTCGCCATCCCGTGAACCGGCAGCGCCCCATCCTCTTTGACATATGGATACTCTGATCAAAACCGCTTCGATCAGCGCTCCGCGTTCATGCATAAAAGATATTATAATTGCATTATTGAAATTACGCGAAACGCCGCGGATTCGGGGCGGTGTGAGCGCGGAGCGCCCTTCGGGAGGCTGCGAGAAGCACGCTGGCCGCGTCATTCCTCATTATGTGGGGCCTGCCACATTGCTTCGTCATTCCTTGCCAGCGCACCCCT
>JANQSQ010000165.1 GCA_028283985.1 Rhodothermales bacterium
ATGTGGCGCCCCGGTACGACCTGCTCAATCGCTTGCTGAGTTTCGGGATTGACCGCATGTGGCGCCGTGCGGCGATCCGCCTGCTGCGCGCGGAAGCGCCGGCCCGGATTCTGGACATAGCGACCGGCACCGCCGATCTGGCTATTGCCGCCGCCGCGCTTGGTCCGGAGCGGATCGTAGGCGTTGATCTTTCCGAGCAGATGCTGGCGCGTGGCCGGATAAAGGTCCGGCGTCTGGGTCTTGGCGGAACCATCATGCTGGAGCGTGGAGATGCGGCTCGTTTGTCTTTCCCGGACGCCTCGTTCGATGCAGTCCTGGTAGGGTTTGGCGTACGAAATTTCGAGCACCTTCAGGACGGTATCCGGGAGATGCGGCGCGTGCTCCGTCCAGGAGGAGTGCTGGTGATCCTTGAGTTCAGTCGCCCCGGCGTATTGTTGATCCGGAAGTTGTACGAGGTCTACTCGGATGTCGTGCTGCCCTTTGTCGGTCGTCTTCTGTCGGGCAATTCGGGAGCCTATAAGTATCTGCCGGCTTCCGTGAAGGTATTTCCGTCAGGAGAGCGCTTTCTGGACGAGCTGCGACAGGCCGGATATGTAGATCTCTTGTGCAAGCCGCTGACGTTCGGGGTGGTTTCGCTGTACAGGGGACGGGTTCCTGTACCCTGATTCCCGCCGAAACCTGTCCCCTACCTCACAGGGCATCGGCGATACGTCGCGCCGTTTCTTCAAAGGGGCGGGGGCGCCACCCCAGTTTTTCACAGGCAAGCGTGTTGTCGTACCGGTTGACTGCGGACATGAAACGGGCATTGGCGCGGGGAAGAAGGGCTTCCGTACGTGTCAGAAAAGCGAATGCTTCCGAAAAACATGCGGCGAGTATACCGGCTGCCGGCGCCAGACGGATGGTCGGGGGCGCTGCGCCGCATGCCCGCGCCAGTTGACCAAAAACTTCTTCCCAGGACAGGTTATGCGCCGCCAGTACGAGCCGGTCGCCGGCCTCGCCGTACTGCATGGCCCGCACCATCCCGTCCGCCACATCCAGCACATCGACGACGCCCGTAACGCCTGCCGGAAACATGCGCATCCGTTTGCGGCGAATCTGATCCACGATACGTCGGGTATTCTCCCCTTTACGACCCAGGCCGAAAATGAGCGATGGATTGACCATCACCGCATCCAGACCTTCCGCAATACCTCGTTTCACCTCCAGTTCCGCAAGGTACTTCGAGTAACCGTAGGCGCTGTTTGATTTTGACCGTTGCCATTGCGCGTTCTCGTCCAGGACGGCGTCGGGGCGGTTGGAGCGGCCCAGCGCCGCCACGGACGAAGCATGAACAAGGCGGCGCACCCCCCCGGCGAGCGCTGCACCGACGACCGCTGCGGTTCCATCCACATTGACGGACATGAGCCGATTCCGCGCGCGAGAAGACCCGAAACCGATATTTCCGGCCACATGATAGACGTACTACACGCCCTGCATGGCCTTTTGGAGCGCCAGATCGTCTGTGATATCCCCAAGGGCGTGCTCGACCTCCTGCGCCGTCTCGCCGAGCAAATCGAGTTTTGAGCCAGCGCGCCGGAAAACACGGACGGGAACGCCATCCAGCACAAGGCGCCGGGTCAGCACGGCCCCCACGAATCCCGTGGCCCCCGTGACAAGGGTCATCGACATGGCAACTACTTTTAGGATACTCTGATTAAGTCTATTTCGAGAAGGAGATCGTTCTTGCCGACCGCATCGCCGGGCGCTACATGCACCGCTCGAACGGTACCCCCTCTTTCAATACGCAATTCGTTTTCCATTTTCATGGCCTCGAGGACCAGGGCGCCGGTTCCCGCCTCGACATGTTGTCCCGGTTCCACGGCCACGGACAGAACCATACCAGGCATAGGCGCATGCACTTTCAGCATGTCGCTTTCAACGCCCCCGGATAACCCGAAACGTTCAAGCAGCAGCGCCCGTTCGTCTTTCAAAGACACATCGAACGTAGAACCGCCGATCTCTATGCGCCGACGATCCCCGGATTCTTCCAGGACCACTGCCACATAGCTCTTGCCATCTATCAGCAAGGCCATGCGTTCTTCGTCAAGGCGTTCGTATGAAAACGGGACGGTGCGGCCATTACGCGTCAACCGGTCCGCGCGCACGGAAACATCCATAACCCGACCGGCGCATGCTATCCGGAAATGTTCTGAGGCTCGTTTTGTCGCCATAATCCGGATCGGGAGCGTTTTTATGCAATATAATACAGGATACTCTGATTAAGTCCACTTCGATCAGTACTTCACTTTTCCGAGGACAGGTCGTCATGAACCCTTCGATGGACAGCGCTCCAGGTCACGCGCGTACGAAAAAAACGTTGAAATGGGTGATCCTGATCATAGGCGCCCTCTTTTTTCTTACCGTTCTGCTCGAAGCCATCGACCCGTACGGCGACCAGCCGTACATAGAGATCACGCATGGAGACCATGTCCACTATGTACCGCATGATCGGGATCCGAAGGTTGCCATCAGCAAATTTCCCACGGTTCCACCCGGACCGGATGAAATCATTACGCCGGAAGGACGCATCGTGCCCAAGGAATAGCGAGTCCGACGCGGCGAGGCGCTGGCGAACATACGTACGCGCTGCGGGCCGAAGTTTTTTCCTGCGCAGCGCTCGTCCTGATTTACAATCGAGCTGTTCCCTCGGATGACGACGGGACCGCCGCGCGAAACCGCCCCCTACCAGAGCGCTTTGATCAATATTTTAACGTTGCGCCCCTGCTCGGGCATGATGCTCTTTACCTTCGAAAGATGGTCCCGGTATTCGGCGTTCGTGGCATTCTCCACCCCGATATCGAAGGTGCACAAAATACGACCCAGGGAAAGGTGGTACTGCGCATGCGCCCCGAGCACGACATACCCATCGGTCGGTTCCTCGAATTCCCCCAGACGATCCTGCCTCCGCGCCGCCTCCGCGGAACCGGACAGCCTGATCTTCCCGCGGGCGTACGCTGCTTCCAGCCGCCCCCGCAAGGGAGGAATGAAGGACATCGGCTCGTCGTCGTCGATTAGCGTACCCCGGACATACGCGCCCGACCCGGAAAGCGTGACGGAAGGCGCCGCCCGCAGCGAAAAGGAAGCTTCCGACCCCGTCATGCGGGCCGACGAACCGGTTTGCTGATATTCCGTCAGCAGGGTGCTCACGTTGAGCCGGCCCGTATTTCTGGGGTAAATGTAGTCCCGGATATGGTTTCGATACGCATTCAGCGATCCGGAAAAACGCGCGCTGCGGTATTCCGCGAACGCCTCGAAGCCCAACCCCTTTTCGACGCCAAGGTCCGCATTACCTATTTCGAAGGCGTAGGCCGCCAGGTGAGGCCCTGTCGAAAAAAGTTCTTCGATCCCCGGCATGCGAATGGAGCGCACGCCACCCAGGCCCGCAGAGAAACGGTCGCCGAATCGACGCAAGACCCGCAAAGAACCGGGAACGCCCCCGGTCGTTCGGTTCCGAATCCGTCCGGCGCGCGTTACCTCGCCCACAGCGAAGCGCCCGCTGGTGCGGGGACGCACGGCGCGTATATCGTACCGAAGCGCCCCCTGAAGCGACAGGTTCCTCAGATTGATATCCTGATACCGGAACGCCGCGGCCGTCCATTCCCGGGAGTTCGGCGTGAACGTAAATCCGCCGGAAGCAAAATCCCGGTGTCCGGCCCAGATACTCGTCAGACTGTTGCTTCTGCGGCCATGGACGCGGGAAAGAATCCGGCCGTAATACGACAGGAGTCCGAACTCGATGCCCAGCGTCCCGCTTGCTTCGTACTCCTGATGAAAATACCTCGAAAGCGACGCCTCGAATTCCAGATGCGGGAACCGGGGAATCGCGTCCAGCAACATGCCCTTCGCTTTCAGATAGCGGCGGGATAACTCAATGTCCACGCCCTTCGGGTGCGCCCCGACGAATCCGCCCGGTATGCCGGACCGGGAGGCGTAATAACTGCCCGAAGCGCCTGCATATCCCCACGAGCCGATGCGGCTCGCGCCGAAAGAACCGTTTCCGGTCCTCAAGTCGGTGTTGGCCAGGACGCCGACCGGCGTGGATACGTCCCCCGCATTGCGCATGCTGCCGTCGGCGCGCCATGCAAAAGCGCCCGCGGGCGCTTCGACGCTGAACCCGCCCGAAATCCCGTCATTGGCGGATTGCCCTTGCAGCACGGCCGTGACATGCGTCTCCGGCGGCCTGGCCGCGGGCACATATCCGCGGACCGCGTTTATCATGCCGCCCAATGCGTTTGGCCCGTACAGCAGCGCCGCCGGACCGCGCACCACCTCGATCCGTTCCGTCATTAGCGGAT
>JANQSQ010000178.1 GCA_028283985.1 Rhodothermales bacterium
GGTCACGGCGCGCTCTTCCCCGTCGAGCGTGCGAAGCCCGAGACCGTTCGAGGGCCGCGCGCGGCTGGGGCCGTTCGTGCGCGGGTTGATGCGCAGTCCGGCGATCCGCAGTTCCGGCGCCGAGACTTCGGCGATCGACGGCAGGCTGGGCCGCATCGTGAGCAGCATCACCGACTCGTCGGGACTCAGGCTGACCCCGGGGGTCGCCGGGGCATCGACGAGCGCGGCGAGTTCGGCGGCCGGCGTCTGGTATCCGTCCGCACCCTCCTGCGCGGCGGCATCCGTCGTGGCCGCGGCGAGGAGGAACGCAAAGGAGAGAGAGAATCGAAGGATTCGGGGGCTGCTGCAATCGTGTGGCATTTTTACGGGCTCCAGCTGATGACCGGCGTTGTGGCGACCGGGATCGGGACAACCGTGGCATAGTCCGAACCGCGGATCGCATCATAAGTTATCCACCGACCGGGACTTCTGCTGCAGAAGTATACGTTCCTTCGATACAGGATACTCTGATTAAGTCCGGTTCCACATCACCCCATGTCTTGATTCGAGATACCCCGTCGGCTACATTGGCCCAATCTCGTTTCGGACGGCGGGAATAGCAAGGAAGCGTCATGGCCAATCGCATCATAACCCTCATCGCCAGCGCCACGGAAATCGTGTGTGCCCTGGGCTTCGAGGATCAGCTCGTGGGCCGGTCCCACGAATGCGATTATCCGCACTCCACCGCCTCGCTCCCGGTCTGTTCGAGCTCGAAAATCGAGGTGAAAGCCAACAGCCGGGCCATCGACGATCAGGTACGGGCGATCGTGGCCGACGGCCTGTCCGTGTACCGGGTGGACGCCGAACTTCTCGACCGCCTCGCGCCGACCGTCATCATTACGCAAACCCAGTGCGAAGTCTGCGCCGTGAGCCTGAAGGATGTGGAAAAAGCGGTGTGCGAACTCGTGGGCTCGCAGCCCCGGATCGTATCCCTCGAACCCATGTCCCTGAGCGATGTGTGGAAGGACATACGGATCGTCGCGTCGGACCTCGGCGATCCGGCGCGGGGAGACGATCTCGTGGCGCGCCTCACGGACCGGCTTGAAGCGCTTCGCGCCGAAACGGCGCCGGCCGAAAGCCGCCCTTCCATCGCATGCATCGAATGGATCGACCCCCTGATGAGCGCGGGCAACTGGGTGCCGGAACTGGTCGAATGCGCGGGCGGCGAAAACCTCTTTGGCGAGCCCGGCAAACATTCCGGATATTTCGATATCGAACAACTTGCCGAAGCCGATCCGGACATGATCGCCATCATGCCGTGCGGCTTCGGCATCGAGCGGTCCTGCCGGGAAATGGCGCCGCTGGCGACGCACCCGGTATGGCGGGAATTGTCCGCCGTCAAACAGGGGCGCGTGGTCATGACGGACGGGAATCACTTCTTCAATCGTCCCGGACCCCGCATGGTGGAATCGGCCGAGATCCTAACGGAGTTCCTGCATCCGGGGCGCTTCGATTTCGGACACTGCGGAAGCGGGTGGAGATACTGGAATGACCAGGAACACCACTGACGAAGAAGCACAGGTGGGGCTTTGCCTCCATTGCCGGCACGCCCGCATCGTCGTTTCCCGGGCGGAAAGCCGGTTCTACCTGTGCAAACGCTCCAGGACCGACCCGGCGTACCCGAAGTATCCGCGCCTTCCGGTGCTGCGATGTGACGGGTATGAGCGGGAAGGGGATTCGGCATAACCCCCTTTCATTTCCCTCCTTTTATCAAGTTCTGCACCTCTGTAGCAACGCCCTCCTGAAGATGAGCGAGTTGAACCTGTTCCTGGAGAACCGCCGCAGCAAGGAGATCGGTTATCCCTGAAGGTCGTCTATAATTTCCAGAATGT
>JANQSQ010000181.1 GCA_028283985.1 Rhodothermales bacterium
GCACTGGGCCATATACCACTCGACGTAAAGGCCATGAATATCCACCTCATGTCGCTGTCTGCACATAAGGTGTATGGACCAAAGGGAATAGGTGTTCTCTATTGCCGTCGTAGCAATCCGCGAGCCCAGGTAGCACCTGTCATGTATGGTGGAGGTCACGAGCGCGGACTACGCTCTGGAACCCTGAACGTGCCGGCCAGCATCGGCTTCGGCGAAGCCGTGCGGATTGCCCTGCGGGAGATGAAACAGGAAAACGCACGCTATCGACGCTGGACCCAGCAAATGCTCGAATGCCTCCAAGAAGCGTTGGGCGAGGTGAATCTCAACGGACACCCCACGGAACGCTTAGCACATAACCTGAACGTCAGTATTCCCGGCGTCGAGAGTCGAGCCCTTATCGTGAAACTGAAGGATGTAGCCATCGCTACTGGTTCAGCATGCACATCGGAGAAGGTTGAACCGTCACATGTGATTAAGGCTCTTGATTTCGGTGATCAGCGGGCCCACAGTGCAATTCGGATTAGTGTCGGACGAACAAATGACCAAGAACAGATTAGGACAGTCATGCACAAAATAGCAGTAGCAGCAAGAGAGCTTCGAACTACTCTCACATCTTGATCCCGGGTTCTCAAAGGTGGTCCGTTTTGACTGGACAGATTTTGACGAAGCTTAAGGTGTAGTCTTGCGACCTTGTTTCCAGCCGATCAACCCGACGAAGCTCGTGTCAAGACGAATACGCAGAACGCACAGCCCTTCGTCCGAGACGAAGGTAGCGCTCGTCACCGTTTGCGGTGCCCTCGCGCTGGCGTATCTCGCCGGAGCCCAATGATCCGTTTTTATCCCTTTTGAGTAGTTTTTACTCAAAAAGGTCTATGCGGCGGACATTACGTACATCCCCATGCCAAAGGCTCGCTCTATCTTGCGGTTGTAATCAACTGGCACAACCGCAAGGCGTTCGCAAAGGCGGATAGCCCAATGCGCGGCGCTATACTTACCTAAATCCGTGAAAAAGACTGTCCGGCTTTGTCGGATCATTGCTATCATTCGTCCTTACCAGTCGCCTGCCAGGCGGATGAGAGTAAGAAATAATTGCGCCGGATAGTGATCCTGCCTCTGAATTACCTCACATTATCTGAAGGGCAAATAGTGGCAACCACAAATTAGATGATCGGGGCTGGTAGCTCTATCTGTTGATTATCCAATTGTGCCCGATAGTTTTCTAATAGGTTATACCGCGACCCTCGTGGGGAGTGCCTAACCATATGCAGCAGGAGACTCTCGACCAAAACCATGCTAACTCGGTTGTTGATTGTTCCGGTGCCGGGGTTCCATAATACATTCCGCCACGGCTCGTCTTTCAGGTCCATCGGAACTCGTGTCAGCATATTTATGGCGCTTGCCATAGACTCACCTCGATCCATCATCACCCGTGTGGCTCGAGCCAAAGCGATCTGCCCAGCAGGACGGAACATCAGGTGTCCCCTCTCCTGACGATACTTCTCAGCTATATTTTCTTCCGGCTTTGAATTAAAAAGCTCATCGTAAGCAGGGATGCAATCCCTAAGTAGTGTCCAAAAATCGGTTTGTTGTTTGTAGGCTTTTTCGATCACATCGTTATCGGGGCGCTTGACCTTCAGCCTGTTGAGAGCCTTCTTACGGTTATCATCTCCGAGATGAGCCTTTACTATGGGCGCCTTGAAGGGAACAAAAAGGGTCTCACTGATGGTGTACAATGTAAGAATTGTGGTTAGTTTCTCTTGTTCAGACGGCCGCAATGGATGCTGCTCTCCAAAGTAAACAAATCCAGATTTTTTCTTAAATCCAGATTTCAGGAGATCAAATTCCTCCACGAGCTGGCGCGTGACTATAGCAAACAAATCATCTTCATCGAGCGCAACTATATCTCTTTGTGAAACTTTTTTCGCGTATTTATTGAGGGTCGAAAACAATCGTCTCGTTCGCCGTTTTTTCGCCTTAGTAGTTCCATGCGCAACGAAGATTACTGCGAGATCCTCATCCCGCAACTCAGCATGTTTTGTGACAGCCTCTTGTATAGCAACGACTCTGTGTTGGCCATCAATAGCAAAAATTTTTTCATCACCACGTAGCATGAGAAATCCAATTGAATTTCTTGCACCTTGGTCGATATCAGGAGCCCCATGAATGAGACTTTCTCCGATTTCGATAGAGTACCACTCTGGTGAACCTTCGTATAGACCCACAACGATAGCGTTGAAAAACCGCTCCTCCTGCGTAGTAAGATACTCAACAATACCTTTGGTTCGATCAGTAATCGCACGTTGAATCATATCTCGAAGCTGTTCACTGGCATGTATTTCTTCGGTTTTCTTAATCCAGTGAGCGACATCAGAAAATTTCATGTATGTCACATAGTATATCCAGTCGCCCATTTTACAGCGAAGGGCCGGGAAGGTATTTCTTGTCTCAGTCATTTTCGTTTACCAAGCGTTGAGTGCGCGGTTTGTTAGTTGGGCAGGAAATTCGTCGTTCATTGGAGGAATATAAGCCTCCTTCAAATCATCCTCTGTCTTTTTTATGAGTCCTATATCGTCCATTTTTGCGTAACAAAACCAAAGGTTATTATTCCCCCACAAGTTTATCATTCTTCGTATATTAATTCTCCCCATTTCATTTTTAGATTCATATATGTATTGCATAAAACGTTTGCGAAAATTCTGCTTCTCTGTCATCCCCACATATAATAAAAAAGCACACTCTGGATGGTTTGCAATGTCTGGCTTGACCACAAAACTATAAACACCTTGTTCATCATCAGGTATATTTATAGCCTCCGACGAATTAAATTTTACAATTTTCCAAGACAGGTGATGAACTTTATCTTTATATTTTGACCATCGATCAATGGACAAAATGACCTTTCCCAGTTCGTATTTTTTCAGTTTAGACCTAGTCTCTTCTATAGGATCGTACGACATGGCTCATGTTGATTTGGTAAAAATAAACGTCAGCTATGTATTATTAGCAGCGGAGCTGCCTTTAAGATGAGAGGCAAGCCGCATCACATCCCACTGGATCTGCGACTTGCTTTTACCCTCCCAACGCTCCTTGAGGGCACGTACGCCAGCAACACCCACCCGAATGATAAAGTCGAGCAGTTCGCTCTCGTCTGCGAACTCTGATGAATCTAAGCTGCGGGCATACCATTGCGCAACTGCCTCGACGGCAAGCTGAGATTCACCACCCAGACTTGCAACACGGGTCAGTTCACGCCCTTTTGCCTCTTCAGTGGGCGAAAGCCGGTTGTTTACCGCATAACTGAAGCCCAGCAGTAACAGATCTACACGACGAGGCATAGTGCCTTCGTTCGAGAGATGGTCTGCGAAGCCGGCGAGGTCTTCGCTAATAAAGAGGCGCTGGTGGCTCTGCAAGTGAATCATAGTCACTCCTGAACAATGGTGGAACTTGCTTCTTGCTGATTCCGCTCAATCTCGAACTCCTGTGCAATAAAAGCCTGTACCTGATCTCGTTCCTGGTGGGGCAGATCGCGATCAGTAGCCAGCAAAAAAACCTGTACAGGCAGGTTTGGAAGCGATTGGAGTAATCCATCACGGTGGCTGGAATCCAGGTGTCCAAATGGAGTATCCATCACAAACGGCGCCGGACTTGGACTCGACAGATTCAACGACGTAATGAAGCTGTATGCAAGGACTTCCTTTTCTCCTGCACTCAGTTTCTTGTTCTCGACGACTGTGCCGTCACGCCGATAGACTTCCAGCGTGTAGTCATCCTTCACACGGATGCCGGCGTACTCCAGCGGCTTATTTGTGATTCGGGTGAAAATGTTTGTAGCCTCCCGTTCGATGTCCTCACGCTTCTGAGCAACAAGCCGATCCACGAATGCATCTACTACTTTATAAAGCTGGCGTGCAGTGTACAGCGTTTCAGTCAACGGGCGTCCGAGGTCCGTGCCCATAGTGGCCTCATCCAGTTCCCGATTCTTGTCGTCGATCTCTTTGATAACGCGAGCGAGGTTCCCATCGAGTGCTTCAATATCCTGTTTCAGCGTCATTTCCGTTTCTGTCAGTGTCTCTCGTTGCTCAAACAGTGCCTGTACTTCAAGGAGAGGATGGCCCGCCAGTTTGGCCCTCAGTTCGCGGATATCTTTATCGATCTCTTCGAGTTTCTCGTCGTAAACGGCTCGCTTGTCCATCAACTTCTGGCTATCTCCGCTATCTTGCAGCCTGCGCAAAAGCGCTTTTAGCTCGCTGATATCCCCCAGATTAATATCTTTTCTCTTCACAGTTCCCATGCCGGCTCCGAGTTCACCGAAGCGCTGGGCCTCGCGCTCAATGTCCTGACCTGTCGATTCCGGGATCGGAGCACCGAAGTCCCATTGACCGTTTTCCAGAACGCGATCAAGGTATTGCTTGACGTGTAGGTAATAATCACGACGGAACGAACCACCTTCCTGCTTGGCAACTCCTTCCTGAACAATCTGCTTCAGTGGTCCGGTGAGCATGTGGAGCGGAGCATCGCTGAGAAAGCGTTTGATAGCATCATTTACCTGATCCCGCTGCTCCTCATAGTCAGCGCGGCGCTCTTGCTTGGCGGCGAGTTGCTCACGCTCGGTCGCAATGGCGACAATCTGTGCTGCCTCCTTCTCCAACTCCTCTGCAGCTCGCTGCACACCATTAATCTTGTCTAAAAGGCCTGCGCGCTGTTCTTTATAAGAGGCGGCCTCATTTTTCAAGCGGTCTATTTCAGCAAGCAAATCCTGGCTATGTCCTTGCAGAGCGACTATCCCGGCTTGCTCATCCTCCAACTCGTTGACGAGTTTACCTAAATCACTTTTGAGATTGCGGACCGCTGGAATGCCAAGCACTTGCTCAATAGCCTCACGAATGCCTTTATCATGCTGCCTCTGAGCATAGCGGGTAATCTCAGCACCGTCGAAAAAGACGAATTGCTGAGATTTCTTCGGAATAATGAGTTCGATCTTGTCTTCAACCTGGTTCTCCAGATCTCCACTGTCAACATCGATCAACGCAACTGATGGCGTGACAGCCGTTGTACCATTCCTCGACTCGAAGTCTACTTTCCGGATCAACTTCATCGGCTTGCCCTGATAAACGAATTCCAAGGCTATTTTCATACTACCTTCGCCTGCCTCACGTGCATGCTCGTGCCACTGTTCCAGCAAACCTTCACGGTCATAGCCGTTGTGAAACAGGAATTTCAGTGCACGGAGAAGCGAGGTCTTCCCAAACCCGTTCTTGCCGTGAACAACGACGATATTCTTTCCTCGCTGGAAGGGCGCAAACTCGACTGTGGTTTGCCCCCCGTAAACCAGCCAGTCTTTGACTTGCAACTTCAGAAAGTGAACGCTCATTGCTCTCGCTGGCTTAGATGCTGCTCGATTATCTCCCGAATTTGCCTCGTGACCAATCTGCGGCGCTCCAAGTGTACCTTCGTATTCTCGAGGTCGACGAGTTGTCGGAAAAGTCTTGGGTCCACATTGTATTCAGCGGACACCTCGCGCAACAATCCGTCGTGACGAGATGCCATCTGATCAAACGGAGTCCCTTGTGCTTCCATCATCTTGCAGGAGTTCGGTTAACAGTGCCCCAGTATACGATTTTATCTGAACCAGCGCTTCGTGCCTGTTATCAGCCAACTTAGCCATCTTCTTTGCTCGCTCCAACTCGCCTTGAAGCATCCATCTGCCATCTTGTCCTACCGACGTTGGCGGCAGTGAGATGATATCGACAAGCTTGGCCCGTGCCTTGTTCGAAGATTTTCTCAATACGCGCCCGCGACGCTGGATGAACTGCCGATCGTTTGTCGAACTGGCCAGAATGATCGCAGCGTCCACCGCGGGTATGTCTACGCCTTCGTCCAGGCAATCAATGGCTACAAGCACGGGAACGTCCCCACTTGCGAGGCCATCCAGTGCGGCATAACGTTGTGCCATAGGAGTTTCCCCAATGTACTTCAGGTGCGGAATGTTAGCCGTGCTCAGCACTTTCCCTACATCTTCGAGCTGCTCTCTGTCTGCGCAGTAAATGAGACTTCGCTCCGGCGGGTGATCTTGCAGTACCTGCTGGATGACATCGGTTTTGGATGCTGCTTTTTTAAGGATACCGGCACGCCTGAACAAAAGCTGTTCGACCCCGGGCTGATCCCCGTCGAGACGGTTGTTGGTTTGCATAGTCACCGTCGCGTCTTCGGATTGCCCTCGAGCGGCGAGAATCTGGCGTGTCAATTTCAAATAGTGTTCGTATTCCTCCTCAGAAAGTTGAGCCGCGTACACATGATAGGCATAAGGAGTAAGATGACCGTCCTTTAATGCCTGCTCCATGGTATAGGAAAAAACGACCTTCTCGAAATACTCCATGATGACCCCTGTACCCTCTTCATCATAATGTCGTTCGGGAGTCGCAGAGAGCCCCAAACGCCAAGTGTATTCCGTATTCAGGATTTTTTGATAGGTCGGTGCACCCACATTGTGAACCTCGTCCACAATGATGAGAGATTGCTCCGGTATACCGGCATCATCCAGAACCGACTGAAACCGGGAACCACCAAGCGACTGCAAGCTGCCAATTAGCACGAGAGGCTGGGGCCATCCACTGCGATGACCAGCACGGAGTTTGCTGAAAAGCCGATCTTGCCACGATGAGGCGTCTTGATAAATAAGAAGCGGCTCAGGAAAGTTTGTAAACCGCTCGACTTCTTCTTTCCACTGATCGACAAGGTTCTTTCGTGGAGCGGCGATCAGAAGCAGGTTGAGGTCCACACAGCGGCTGGCTGCTGCAAGCGCCGTCAGCGTTTTCCCGCTACCGGTAGCCATACTGAGAATACCAACACGGTCATTCTCTTCCCACTGTTCAATCGCCTTCTCCTGATGCTCCCACAGCTTGTATGCCTTCCCTTCACGGATCGACCCAGCCGCAAAGTCAACCCCATACTGCGGCATCCAAGAAGGTTTGGGATAGGGACGTTCTAACGTCCTTAACTCGATAATCTGGGCGCGTGCAGCCGCTGGAAGATCGAAGACACGAACATTAGGGTCTTTATTTTCCCAAAGCTGCTCGAATCGTTCCTGATATTTCGGCACCCACTGATCGAATGGCGATTCCCAAGAACAAAAAACGCTGATATCCTCATAATTGCGTAGACCTTTAAGGCTGTCGTTATACGACCCACTGAAGCTGACGCTGTCGTCAAAGAAATCCGAAAAGATGCCGAATTTCGTGTGAAAATCCCCGTCGGCAAGCTTGTTGTAAGGGAGAGCCAACTTGAATTCAAGAATGCCATCAGCCACCATCCAGGCTAAAGCGGAAAGCGTCTGTTGCTCCAGGGCTTCAGCCAAATCTGCAACGTTTTGCCGCAATGTATCCCTCAGTACCGCATCGTTTCGAGCAGCCTCACCTTCCCGAAGTGCCTTCCAATCCTTTTCACTCAGGATCGGGCTTGTAATCCAACGAGCACGACCAGCATTGGCGGCAAATTCAACCATACCTGCCGCCGCCGCTCGAAACCATCCGGAACTGAAGTACCCCACCCCGCGATCATAGCGTATTGAAGCTCTAAGCATAGGTACAAAGAAGTCGCTTATCAGATCATGGGTAGAAGTATCCAGTATCCCCGAACGAGCGACTTGCTTGAGCGCCATGGCTGTACGGTTTCGGTTCATTGCGAACCTTTCCATCCGATATGAAACAAAAAACGCCCTGAATTCGACCTTTTTCAGGAGCGCTTTCCCAGAGCCAACGACCGGACTTGAACCGGTGACCTGCTCATTACGAGTGAGCTGCTCTACCAACTGAGCTACGTTGGCCGATAATAGAGATAACAGATGCGCCGCCTGCGCCTGCGAAACGCGCCCCTCTCACGCATGACCTTCGGACTTGATCCCGGCATGATTAAGGAAGCGCTGATCAAATCCGGGAAACACGCTCTCCGTGAAACGCGATGGCTTTCCGGGCGTTTGCGTGTATCTTGCGTATATTTCGCCCCGTATCCCTGCATTTCATCGGACGTGCCCCCCTCCCCTGCCATAACGGATTGGAGTCCTGCGTCCTGGCGGGAACGGCCTGCTGCGCAGCAAGCCACGTACCCCGATCAGGCCGCATTGTCCGAAGCGCTGGAGCAAGTACACAGTTTGCCCCCGCTCGTGACATCCTGGGAAATCCATGTGCTCAAGAAACAGATTGCGGAAGCGGCGCAAGGGCGGCGTTTTATCCTGCAGGGCGGCGAATGCGCAGAGCACTTCGACGAATGCAGCGCGCAGATTATCGCCAATCGCCTGAAGGTGCTCCTTCAGATGAGCCTCGTCCTGATCTTCGGGATCCGGACCCGCGTGGTGCGGATAGGCCGCTTTGCGGGCCAGCATGCCAAGCCCCGCTCCGCCGATACGGAGACCCGCAATGGAGTAACGCTCCCCAGCTACCGGGGCGACATCGTGAACGGCGCAGATTTCACCCCCGAAGCGCGCGAACCGGATCCCAGGCGCATGCTGCGCGCCCATGCGCATTCCGCCATGACGCTGAATCTCGTCCGAGCGCTCATCAACACGGGCTTTGCGGACCTCCACCATCCGGAATACTGGAACCTCGATTTCATCCGCCGCACACCCCTGGAAAAGGAATACCGGCAGATTCTGGAATCCATTCGCGAGACTGTTTCATTCATTGAAACCGTCTCGGGCAACCCGCTCCACAGCCTGGAGCGCACCCAGTTCTTCACCAGCCACGAAGCGTTGCATCTGCCCTTCGAAGAAGCCTTCACGCGCAGCGTGCCGCACAATGAAGGCATATTCAATCTGGCGACCCACTTCCCGTGGATCGGCGCCAGAACGTCGGACTATGAGGGAGCGCACATCGAATACGCAAGGGGGCTTGTCAATCCGATCGGCCTGAAAGTAAGCCCCTTCATGTCGCCGGAGGATCTGGTGCGCATCGTACGCATCCTGAACCCCGAAAACGACCCCGGCCGACTCGTGCTCATTCATCGTCTGGGCGCCGGCTGCATTGCCGATCTCCTGCCTCCCCTGATCCGGGCCGTCCGGGCTTCGGGTACGCCCGTGTTATGGATGAGCGATCCCATGCACGGAAATACCGAGTTGACGGAGACAGGCATCAAGACCCGGCGTTTCGAAAACATCCTGGACGAACTCGAACAGGCATTCGATATCCATGCTGCAGAGGGCTCGCATCTCGGCGGCGTACATTTCGAACTCGCGGGAGAAGACGTTACCGAGTGCACGGGCGGCGCAGGAGGTCTGGAGGACACGGATCTGGTGCGCGCCTACAAATCTCAAGTGGACCCGCGGCTGAATTATGAACAAGCGCTGGAAATGGCCTTTCTCATCGTGAGAAAGAAAAATCGCATGGAAAACAAATCGGCTCAATGACCGCACCCCTGTCACGGAACATTCGTATTCTTTTCGGGCTTGTCGGGTTCGCGGCATTGTTCATGCCGAGCAGTGCCCATGCGCAGCAGTACGCCGCCGTACGCGGGTTCGTCACCGCGCTGGACGATGGACAACCGCTCCAGGGCGTACACGTCATCCTGACCCGGGACGACACCATACTCGGCGGGGTAACCGACCCCGACGGAATATACCTGATCGGTCGCGTCCCGGAAGGGCGGTACGTACTACAGGCCTCCTTCATCGGATTCGAGACCTTCACGGATACGCTCGATCTCGCAGCGGGCGATTCGCGGCATCTCGATATCGCTCTGGCCGAGCAACAAGCCGAAATAGATGAAGTCGTCGTCGAAGCCGA
>JANQSQ010000185.1 GCA_028283985.1 Rhodothermales bacterium
ATCCGCGGCGGCGGCCCCCCGTCCCACGAATTCCTCAGCCAGCACGCCGCCCAGCGCGGGAGCTGCATCCTCGAAGGTGCCGTCCCCCCTGTTCAGAAAAAGATGCGGCTTCTCTTCGTAGCCGACATTGTCCTGTACCGTCTCGATTTCAGGCTGCACATGGCCGTTCGCCGCAAACAGGTCGAGGTCCGTATCGAGATCGAAATCCGCAAGGAAAAGAGCAAAGGTGAGCGTCATCAATGAAGGACGCCCGATCTGCGAAAGCGCGGCCCGGTCGATGAACAGCCCGTCATGCAGATGCCGGTACACCCCGATCATCTCCGACGAAAAATTGCCCACGAACACGGACGCCTGCCCCGTGCTGTCCACCACGCCGGCATCCACGCCCATCCCGGCGCGGGCCTTCCCGTTCTCGTCGTAGGCGACGCCGCTCAACGCCCCCCTC
The DNA here is from genome assembly GCA_028283985.1 of Rhodothermales bacterium. Lineage (GTDB taxonomy): Bacteria > Bacteroidota > Rhodothermia > Rhodothermales > VXPQ01 > VXPQ01. The sequence goes on from JANQSQ010000185.1 coordinate 446, forward strand.
TCGGAGAACGTACCGTCCCCGTTGTTTACGTACAGATAGTCCGGCTGCGTATCGTTCGCCACCATCAGATCGGGCCAGTCGTCCCGGTTGAAATCCAGCTCCGCCACACCCAGCGTCTTGCCCGCCGCCGGCAGAAAACCCGCAGCGGCGGTTTCGTCCGCAAACGTACCGTCCCCGTTGTTGCGATAGAAGCGTCCGGCGACGCCCTCATAGGTTTCCGGGGTGCAATATCCCTTGTTCACCCCGTCTAGCGAGCAGTAAATGTCCGTCTCCGGAGACCATGCCACATAATTTCCCACGTACAGGTCCAGATCCCCGTCCCGATCCGCATCGAAGAAAATGGGAGACGAACTCCACACGGCTTCGCCGGCCACGCCGGCTTCGCCGCCCACCTCGACGAAAACCCCGCCCTCATTGCGGAAAAGCAGGTTTTCCGCCAACGTGGAAAGGTAGATATCGGTATCTCCATCCCCGTCGTAGTCCGCAGCAGCAATACCGAGGCCGTACGCGTCGCGCGCGCCGTAAAACCCTGCCAGTCCCACCGCTTCCGTTACCTCCGAGAAGGTCCCGTCGCCGAGATTCCGGTAGAGCCGGAGAGGAAGCACTTCCTCGCTGCCCGCCTCAGAACCTCCCGCAGCAGACCAGCGTCCTCCGCCCGCCAGCGCAATATCCTGCCAACCGTCCCCGTCGTAGTCGAAAAAGGCGGCGCCCGACCCCATAGACTCGGGAAACCAGATCTGCCCGAACGCTCCTGTTTCGTGGCGGAAGCCGGAAAGACCCGCAACCTCCGTCACATTCTCAAACGAGAGCCGGTCCGGGAAAGTACGTTCCGGGGCTTCGTCCGTCTCCGCCGGCGATCCGCCGCAGGCCGACAATATGCCCGCAAGCAGCGCCACAGCCAGTGCAGCGCCTGGAGACAGGACAAAAGCAGCGTCGCGGGCGCCCGGATACTTCATCGGTCGTCCCTCAATTCGCTGCGATCCGAGATCCAACCGGATGCAATCCATGCTCGTGCAGCGCCTGGGCCTCCCGGTTATCCATGGGATGCGCCTGCTTGTACGGCGACGCGACCGCAGGCGCATTTTCATCGTCCTTGTGATATTCGTACCGTTCACGAGCCTCTCCAAATGCTTCGGTTCGTCCCAGCGCGCCGAGCGCCAGCATCCTGTTGTACAAGGCGCCGACATTTTCCGGATCGATGGTCAATACCCGGTCGAGCCATGGAAGCGCCTCTTCGTAACGGCCCGCAAGATAATGAATCCGGCCAATACCGAGCAGCAGCACGCGGTCGTCGGGATAGGCATCCACCACGGCCAGCCACTCGTCCAGCGCTTCATCGTACCCTGCGGACGCCTTGTGTACCTCTCCGCGCAGCCAGGCCGTCTTCAGATATCCGGGGCTGCGGCGCTCGGCTTCCTGGAGCACTTCGGTAGCGCGATCCAGTTGCCCTTCCGCAATGAATGCGCGGGCCATATTGATGGGCCCTTCCGGGTTGGCCGGGGCCAACTCCGCAACCCGCACAAAGGCTTCGCTCGCC
>JANQSQ010000198.1 GCA_028283985.1 Rhodothermales bacterium
CGTCAATCAAGGCGCGAGGAGTGAAGTTTGGTGGTTCCAAATGAGCGACGAGCAACGAAGAGTGACGCCGTGACCGGCGGAACCCGAAGGGCGGGGCCTTGTTTTCCCGCCATGCGGCGTTGCCGCTCGCTTATGTGGCTGGGCCACACTGCGCTCGCGGCGCCTGGCCTGGCAGGAAAACAGACCCCGCAGAGCGCCGCTGCATAGTGCCAACAGGCTTTACTCGAAACTCACCCGGACCCCCAAGGACGGTACGAGCGGAAGCTGATCCACCCGGCGCACCGTGAACAGATCGAGGTAAAAAAGATTGCGCCGGTCGTACAGGTTGATGACGCTGCCCTGAAGGGTAAGGGCGGCCCCGTCGAAGCGGAAGGTTCGCTCAAGAGAAATGTCGAGGCGGTGATAGGTGGGGAGCACCGCATTGAACGGGCGGTCGTAGATCACGCGCCGGGAGCGCATCAGTTCGAAGACGCTCGCAGCCCGGTCCAGCAGCACGAAACTGTCGAAAGCCACCGGGCGGGTGTAGGGGCGGCCCGAACCGAAGGCCCAGCGCACGCTGGCGTCGAATCCCTTCCAGGAAACGCTGGCAAGCGCGTTGACCTGGTGACGGCGGTCGTGCGGCGGCCGGAATTCGAGAGATTCCGTGTCGAACCAATACCGTATGGCCTCGTACTTCGTGTGGTACAGCGTGGAGGAAAGGCCGTAATTCACGAAGGCGTAGAACGGCTCCCGGCGAAGCTCCACCCGCGCTTCCACGCCGATCGACCGACCGCGCGCCGGGTGCAGCCGGGTCGTAAGCGCAGGAAACGCAGTCCATTCCGCAACGAACAGGTTCTGCATGCGTCTGTAGAACCCCTCGACGGAAACCTCCAGCCAGGGTTTCGGGGCGGCCCGGTAGCCAAGCAAGCCGTGGACGGATTTGCTGAGCCGTCCGACGAGCGGGTCCCTTTCGTTCGCGTCGTCCTCCGGGCGCGGCACGATGGACCATATCGTAAACACGTTGGCTACGTCACGCCGGTCGGTAAGACCCACCACTTCCTGATTGTACATGCCGACGGCGGCGCTGAAACGGTGCGCGCCGCGATCCCATGTGGCCCGCAGCCGGGGCTCCAGCCACGGATCGATCCTCACCTGATACCATTGCAAACGGGCGCCCGGCGCCACGATCAGGCCGCGTCCGAGATCGAACGAGGATTGCGCGTAGAATCCGAACTCCACAAACGACCTCACGGATACCTCCGGCAGATGAAACACCCCGTCCAGATGGTTCCTGGCTTCCCCGGAGATGAGACCGTCCCAGCCGCTTTCCCATAAAAAACGATCCTTCTCGAACAACGCATCGATAGCGAAGCGCGTGTGGTAGATGCGGGACATGCGGAGCGGTTCGTCTCTCGGACCAAGTTCGGTCCGGTGACGGGAATGGGACAGATGCACATTCATGACGACCGGCAGGATGCGCGGCACGATCACCCAGCGCGCCCCGAGCGCTTCGTTGCTCCAGCGAACCTCCTCGGGCGCCTCCTCCCCGACCTCCTCGGCGATCGTGCCCCGGTCGTGCGTTCTGAGGGCGCTGATCGAAAGCCGGCTGTTGCGGGTCGCCGGTCCGTACACCTTCGCAAAAAGATCCCCGAACCGGAAGGGCAGGTTCTTGTCGATCAGCGGTTCGGCAATGCGTTCGAGAAACGACTCCCTTCCCGCAACGAGAAACGACGCATGCCCCGGCACAATGGGGCCTTCGATGCGCAGTGCGCTCGTGAAGGGAGAAACGCTTGCCATGCCCGCGAAACGGCGGGTGTTTCCATAGCGGGCAGCGACATCGATGACCGAGGCGAGCCGGCCGGAGTACCGGGTGGGAAAGCCGCCCGCATAAAAATCGACCCGGTCCAGTATATCGGCCGGGAAAGCGGAATAGAACCCGAGCACATGAAAGGGCTGATATACAAGCATCCCGTCGAGATGCACGAGGTTCTGGGAGGGTTCGCCGCCGCGCACGTAATACTGCCCGCCGCGATCGCCCGTCGTGACGACGCCGGGAAGCACCGTAAGGTAATTCGCCAGATCGGCGGAAATGTCGGGAGAAGGCACGAGCTCGATCTCTTCGGGAAGAATGCGCTGGCGCCCCGCCGTGATGCGGGCCATGCCATGCTCGCGCCCGGCCTGCACAAGCACTTCGTCGAGTTCTTCCTGCGAAGGCGCAAGAGCGGCATGCCGGCGGGCGGCGTCCCCCGCAGAGAGTGTGAGCGTATCCCGAAACGTTTCGTAGCCTACGAACGAGACGGTCAGTTCGTACGAACCCGGCTCGATCCCCGAAACGATATAGACGCCGTCCGCATTCGCAGCGACGCCGTACGACGGAACGTCCCCGGCGGCGTCCGCAATATCCCGGAGCACGGCAGTGGCCCCGGCCAGCGGTTGCCCGTCCGAGGCGTCCGTCACGAACCCGCTCAGGACGGCGCGCCGGGGCGGCGCCTGGGCCTGCGCCTCGGCGGAGCCGTACCACGCCCAAAAGGCTACGACGGCAAGAAATATCCCGATAATCCGGCGCATGAGCATATCTTGCCTACCCCTCCGAATTCTCTATGGTCCCCAGACAGTAATCGCCTCCTCTCCGCTGTATAAAATCGAAAAACGGGGTGTCTTCGACCGCCGCGCTGGAGGGATATAACGGGGCTTCTTCATTGTATCCTCCAACCACCAGACCATACCCGTTCTCCACGTTCGAAAGCGTCCCGGGCTGGACCAGCACCCGTTCGTCCGACGGATCGCCTCCCGGCGGATCCCAGTCGAGACTTCCGACCGTAACCGCCAGTTCCAGCCTCAATAAGGCAAGACCATCCCGAACCGGATTTCGAAATCTAATCCCCGTATCGTTATGATAATAAGATCGCAGGGTCTCGTACAGAATGTTCAGATCGGTGGTGAATTCCCACCCGCGATCTGTTTTATTCTCCATGCCCCTGTGCGAGATCGCATAGCTACGACGAGGGCTCGTACATACCGTATCGGGGTTTTCCACATGATAAAAGGATATATCGTATACGGTTTCTATGCGAACCAGTGAAAACGGGGTATCGTCGAAACCCAAAACGCGCACATGCAGGTTTCGCGTGCCCACATCGTCGTCCTCGATACGCACCTCCCCGGGCACCTCCACATGTACGACGCTTTGCTTTCCATCTGACCGCGCCGCTTCCATACGATGACGGCTCCCGTACCCGGGCGTGAAATCGGCCCAGTAGATATGATCCAGTTGTCCCGTAGCGTTGGCTGCGACCGAATCCCGCCACACGTAGGTTTTGCCGCTGCCCAGATCGGTCGAGGTGACGACCGCATCGAGCGCATCCCCCGATTCCGGGACAAGCAGGTCTTCCACGGGAGCAACGAGGACCGTCTGCACAGGCAGCCGGGGATTAAAGACGCCGTACAGCGAGAACGGCTCGTCCACTCCGGTGGGCCCCGCCACGTCTTCCTCACAGCCGACAAGGCATAAAAAAAGCAACACGGAACCTGCAAGAAGCAGGTTCCGTGTATTCAGGCGCCGCATTATGTTGCCTGCTTTTCGAATACCTATCCTACCAGTTCGACGTGTCAAGTTCAAGAACAGCTCCTCCTAAGCCACCCGACGGGCTATTCCCTATAACCACTATATTACTGGTGGATGCAACGGAGCCCCAATGTCTTCCACATTCGCCTTGGCTTGGACCGCACACCGCGCTCGATATCAGATTCCAAGACCCATTGCTGCGCACCTCATACACATGAAAATATACCGGGATTTCACCACTTGAAGGCGCGTTATAATATGCTTGCCAGTTATGGCATGCTCCTGCAACGCCGGTTTCGTCGCTCCGAACTGTATGGCCGGAAGACATGTGGATCTGCATAGTAACAGATGGGCAAGATGCTTCAGCCGCTGCATTCCCGGATTAAGAGATAACATTTTCGGGCGTATGCGATGCAATGAGAAGCGGGAGAATCAGAAAAATGGCCAACAGGCCTGTAAAGCGTGTCATGGTACATCCCGGTTGGTTACTTAAGGTAGAACTTGCGGGCGAACCCGCGGTTCAGAACACATCCATCCTAAATAAAATACAATATAGTATTCGTTGTCTTAAATTTTAAACCCCATGTCTTGTGCCGGATAATGCCTCGCAGCACGACAGGGACTTCAGTCAGGAGCTGCCCGTCCGAGGCGTCCGTCACGAAACCGCTCAAGGATGCGGCCGAGGGTCGGGCGCGGCGCATCCGCATCTCATGAAATGATTTTCCGGTCGATTAGCGCCTCGTTCAGAGAATTCTCGCCTGCCTGCATTATCTTACCGGCAGTACTCTGCCCGCTCGCTTGACAATCGCACGCCTGACGGTGTATTCTGCGGGCGCGAGACGTTGCTCGAAGCAGCGCGCAGAGGACGCATCGGCGCCTGTCCGGCTTCCGTAACCCGCTTTCTTTTCGTTTTCCACGCACCACAAGGCATCACTATGGCGCTTACCTACTCGATAATGAAGGAACTCGGATCGGCGGCTCCGCCCTTCGATCTGCCCGCCGCGAATCCCTCTGCGGACGGCCTTTCCGGCGATCGCCGGAGCCTCGACCAGTATGCCGGTGCGGCGCTCGTCGTCGTTTTTACCTGTAACCATTGTCCGTTCGCAAAGCATGTCGAGGATGCGCTGATCCGGTCTGCCGCTGCCTGGGCGGACAAGGATGTACAGTTCGTACTCATCAGCGCAAACGACGCCGGGGGGTACCCGGAAGACTCCTTCGATGCGATGGCGGCGCGGGCCGCTGCAAAGGGCTATCCGTTTCCCTATCTGTACGACGAATCGCAGGAGGTCGCCAAGGCGTACGGCGC
>JANQSQ010000199.1 GCA_028283985.1 Rhodothermales bacterium
CTGGGGCCGGAGAAGCTGGAGCAAAGAGGCGGCGGCCTGAATATGTTCGTGGCCAAGTACGCCGCCACTACGATCACATCAAGCGAAACCGCCCCGGAACTTCCGAGTGCCGCCACGCTGGCGTCGAACTACCCCAACCCTTTCACCCATGCGACGACCATCGAATACGCCTTGCCCGCATCCGGCCAAATACGCCTGAGCGTGTACGATATGCTGGGACGGGAAGTAGCCATTCTCGTCGACGGCGTGCGGCATGCAGGAAAGCACACCTCCGTATTTGACGCAATGTCTTTGTCCAGCGGAACCTATGTCTACCGACTGGAAGCCGCAGGGCAGGGGCGTACAGGGCTGATGACGCTTATGAAGTGAAAGGTCCGACTTTCCCGGATTGCGTCATCCGGAAGGCCGCCAAATGTACAGACGAAGCTCCGGATCGGGGCTCGATACGGCCACAGCGATGACATAGGTTCCGTCCGCGCGGCTTCGGACATCCAGGTCCTGCGGAAAGAACGAGGCGTCCCATGCGTGATCAGGTTCCGTCAGGCGGTGTACGAGCCGCCCCGTCCGGTCGAAGGCGTCGATGCGCAGCCAGCCGGCGCGCAGGTTCAGGACGAAGAGCAGATCGTTTTCCGCGGCCGCCGAAGGAGTCAACAGGGGCGCCTGGTGGATTTCTCCCAGCATCCAGGAGCGGCTGCGAGCCAGCATCGGTGAATCGAACCCATGCAGCGCGAGCGTGTCGAGCATCCCGTCTTGCGCGATCACGTCCGCCACAGGGCGAAACCCGGAGAGGCTCAGGAGCGAATCGCCCCAGAACCGGAGCATGCCTGCATGCCGCCAGTGTGGCCCGGGCAGAGACAGGCGGGTCGTTGCGTTACCGGATGAGGCGATTCCGGCGACGAACCCTCCGGCCTCCGGGTCGACGCGCTTGTAATAGATGGCGCCGTTTCCGGCATCGTCCCCGAAGGCGCCGTACGCCAGCGCGGTCTCCGAGCGTTCCGCATCCTGTATCGGGACCGTTTCTATCGGCAGGCCGCGGACA
>JANQSQ010000212.1 GCA_028283985.1 Rhodothermales bacterium
GCGGCTGTGGCCAGAATCCGGTCCAGGGCAGGGTTGCGCAGACTGGCCGTATGCCCCGCGATCTTCGACGACACGAACTCCTTGTGAATGCTGAACTCGCCGATGCCGGCGAACACGCCGGGAAACGCGCGCAGGACGCGCTCGATGTGGTCGGCGGCGTACATGTCCGTGGGATTGAAGCCCGTAATCATGGGGTCCACCCGTTGCCGCTCCGCATCCGACAACGACAAGTACTCGCGGGCGATCGCCGCATCCACGAACGAATAGTAGTAGAGCGCCGCGTCCGAGCGCAGGTAATAGTCCGGCGCCCGGTCGCCGGATACGAAATAATCCCATTTCTGCTGTAAGGGAATGCCGAACAGGGCCGTGCGGCCTACCCGGTCGCCCACCATGTCGAGATATTCGCGCACCGGGGGACCCTTCTGCACATAATTCAGCAAGTGGAAATGGGCGTCGTTGAAGAATGGAACGGGTGCGTCGCTTTCGGAAACGGACGCAATGTCTTCGCTTGGGACTCCGGGAACGGACGGCACCGGGCCATCGACAACTCCGGTAGCAGGCGCCGCGGGCGACACGAGTGCAGTGTCGGCGTCGCCGCCCGGCGCCAGCGAAGACCCCGCCGAACAGCCGGTCAATACAAAGACAATCAAGGATATCCACCCCGTAGGGATTCTTTTCATGGGTTTGGAGAAATCCAGCATGAAGAGAAAAGACCATCTTGAAACGGCCAATGGATCCGGCAGGCGCCACCTCATCTCCTATCCTCCGAAAAAAGGCTCCAGGCGGGAACGGTCGGGACGAGGCGTGGCGAGACTCACGCCGACAAGCGCCAGAATGGACAACGCCACGGCAGGATACGTTACCTCCTGCAGAAACGGATGAAGGCTGCTGAACCAGGCCTGTTCGGACATCCAGAACGTCCATACCAGCGTGACGGTGGTCCCCGTCAGAATAGAGGCGATCGCCCCCGCCGCGGTAGCCCGTTTCCACAGGAATGCAGCAAGGAGCGCCGGGGTTATGGACGTGCCGTACACCAGATAGGCCGTATAAGCCGCCGTCAGAATGGTCGGAAACTGATCCACCAGCAAATAGGCGATCAACCCCAGCAAAAGGACCCAGCCCCGGCTCATCAGCACGATAGCGCGGGAACTCATATCCGGCGCAATGAAGCGCTGCACCACATCCCGCGTCAGGTTCGTGGCAGGCACCAGCAGGAACGAATCCGCGGTGGAAACGATAATCGCCATCATGGTGGCCACCAGGGTCATGCCCAGCACGAGGGGCATATAGGCGGAGGTCGCCAGGGTCGGAATGATGTACTCGGACCGGTTGCCCGCCACATCCGCCGCCCCCCCGGCGAACAA
>JANQSQ010000217.1 GCA_028283985.1 Rhodothermales bacterium
CGAACGCATTGAGGCTGGCCGCCGAACCCCCGCTCGTCAAAAGGCCTCCGGCGCTCTCCGGATAGCCCAGCCAGCTACGAATCCAGTCGACGACCACCAGCTCGAGCTCGCTCGGACCGCTCGAGGTCAGCCATGTACACTGGTTCACCTGGTGCCCGGCTACCATGAAATCCGCCAGTATCCCCGGCCAGGTGGGCGACGACGGAATAAACCCGAAGAAGCGGGGATGATCGATCCGGGCCGCGAACGGAAGAATATCGCGGGCAGCCCGCTCGATAACCTCCAATGCAGGCCGACCCTCCTCGGGCGGAGTCTCTGCCAGTTGCTTGATGAGCCCCTCCCTGAACTCTCCATCCCAGGCATTCTCTCCGGGCAGCCCCTCGATCCGCTCCACCACAAGCTCCGCCACGCGGCGCGCAAGATCCAGCATTACGTCAGGGGCCATGCGCAGATCGCCGCGCACCTCACTGCGCGCGCCTGCACCCGAGCCCTTGTCATTCCGTGCTCCCATTGGATTCTTCCGACAACCGATTCGTCAGGACAGACGTTGTGCGGCGCCGGCAAATAAGCCGTAAAAAAGAGCCGCTCCCTAAGTAATGTTTAAATAAACTAAACGGAAAGGAAACTTAGGGAATTTCATACTTAAAGTTGATCCCTGGTCCTGGAAGCGGGGCTTCGGTACGGGCGGATCTTGATGCTGCGGAAGCGCACCTCATCGCCATGGTCCTGCAAAAGAATCCGGCCTTGTTGCCAGTGGCCGAACCCTTCCCAATCGACGTATTTGCTCCGAGCCACCAATGCGTCGAAGGCCTGGGCGCCGCGCTCGTATTCGAGCACCTTGCGGTTGTTGAGCCAGTGCTCGACGCGCGCGCCGCGAAAGACACGCGTTTCTATGTTGTTGCCCCGAAGCCAGGTGTCTGTGCGCGTGCTTTTGACGATGAGGCGGGCACGGTTCCACCGGCCGGGCGGGTGAACGATCTTGTTAGGGTGCGCAGGGATCAGATCGTAGAGCGAAGCGAGGGTCCGGTTCCCGGCGGCGCCCATTTTTGCATCCGGATGCCGGTCGTCATCGAGGAGCTGGTACTCAAGGCCGATTGCCGAGCCGGCACTGCCGTACTGCTCTGTAATGAAATACTTGATGCCGCTATTGGCCCCTTCCGTCAGCATAAATTCGAGGCTTAATTCGAACATACCGTATTCCTCCTCCGTGACGATATCGCCGCCATACTGGGATTCTGCGCCACCGGAGGCTTCGACCATGAGTGCGCCGTCTTCGACCCGCCAGCCTTTTTCGGGGAAGGCTTCTTTGCCCGCGCCGCGCCAGCCGGCGGTCGTTTCACCGTCGAACAGGAGGGTCCAGCCCTGGCTTCGTTCTTGTGGCGAGAGGTGGTTGGGGATGTGGTTGACGACATGCGCATCGGTCCAGGGACGCTGTGCCAGATCTTCCGTCCTGATACGGATATTGCGCCAGCGGATCTGTTTGCCGACCTGCTCTTCCTGGCGGATGCTGTGGACCTGCAGGGCGATAAACCCTTCTGCCGTCATGTCGTCGATCAGGTCGGCACATGGCACCCCGTTGATCCAGGTGCGAAGGGACGGCCCGATAGCTTCGATGTAGTAGTGGTTCCACGCGCCGTTGCGGAACGCTGATCGACACGCCGGATTGAGTTCGACGGGGTAGAGCCAGCCGCGCCGGGCTTCGTCGTAGACGCCGCCGCTCCAGGCCCGCTCCGAGGGATCGATCTCAACCTGATAGCCGTGGACGCGGCCCTCCAGATAATCGGGCAGGCTGTTGCTGCGGATCTGGATGCCGGAGTTGAGCGCAGGATCCACCTTAACCTCCAGACTCAAAAGGAAGTCGCCATAGCGTTGTTCGGTGGCGAGGAAGCTGTTCGGGGTATCCATCACGGAAGTACCGACGATCTCGCCGTTCTCGACGGTATAGGGGGCTTCGCCGTTGAGTTGGGTCCAGCCCGTCAGGTCGGCGCCGTTAAAGAGGTCCTGCCAGCCATCGTCTTTCGGGACATCGACGCTTGCGGCGACAACGAGTACGCCCAACAGGAGGATAGCATAGGCCGTGTAACGTTTCATGATGAAGCAGCGGGTTTAATCAGAGGTTCCTTAAAGGCAGCCGGACTATTCGATTCAAACGGTGCATCCGGACACGGCGGACGGGGGCGACCTCCCGGCCCGGCAGTTGAAGGGATCGCCGGATGGCGTCCCGTATGCACACGTCACGAAGGAAGATAGAAATAGTCCAAGAAAACCGGACAGTTTTTTCGGACCGCTTCTCCGGTCCATGGCCGGCGCTTAGTCCGCCGCCGCGACGCTTCCGTCCAGGTACCCGCCGAAGGTCTCGTCGAACGCGCCGGGGAAGAACTCGCCGGTCACGATCGAAGCCCGGGTGGGATCTCCGTCCACCACCACGACGTTGAGGGGCGTGCCCCACTTGCGCGGAT
>JANQSQ010000242.1 GCA_028283985.1 Rhodothermales bacterium
AGTCCGATAAGAAACAGGACTACCAGCATGACGCCGCCGAAGATGAGACCTGCGCGTACGCTTTTCCAACCGCCGAGAAATATGCTTTCGAGGCAATGCAGGATAACGCCGAGCACGCCGACCAGGAGGAAGATAATCCCCGGTATCATAAGGAGCAGGGCGGATCCGGATATACCTCCTGCCACGGGGCTCCCCACGCCCGCAAGCAAGGCGCTTCCGATCAGAAGAACGAATCCGGTGGTCAGGGAAGCAAGCGCCCCGGTATTGCGCAGCCAGGGCCGGCGGACGTTGTAATCCCGGTAAAGCATCCAACCCAGAAATGATCGATAGCCCGTTACAATGCGCGGCAGGAGTTTTTCCGCGAAATAATCGCCGATCGGCTTGAAAAATTTTGCGTGGATCCACATCACTACCGGGATGGCAATGGCGAATACGACCAGCATCCTGTAATTGGCAAGGCCCACCAGCACCGCGAGCAGGAGCAGGATCAGCAGGCTTCCGAGTCGAGTGCTTCTCCGGGCTTTCTTACGCTCTTCCGATTCAAGCCGCACGAAAATACCCGTGATGACCGGGTTGATGATCAGCGCCACGAAGAGGGAGGCCGACAGCGTGACGATGAGCGTAAGCGGCATGTTACGCATGAATTCGCCGATGATACCCGGCCAGAACAGCATGGGCGCGAAGGCGGCGACCGTGGTGGCCGTGGAAGCGACGACCGGCCCGCCGACTTCGGCGGTGCCGCGCCGCGCCGCGTCGAACCGCGAATGCCCCATTTCCCTGTATCGGTAGATGTTTTCCACGATGACCACGGCGTTGTCCACGAGCATGCCGAGGGCAATGATCAGACTGAACAGGATAATGAAGTTCAGCGTGTAGCCGAATGCCTGGAAAATGATGAACGAAAGGAACATGGAAAGGGGTATGGCGACGCCGACCAGGGTGGCGGTGCGCACGCCGAGGAAGAACAACAGCACAGCCACCACGAAGATGAGGCCGCTGATGATATTGTTTTCCAGATCATCGATCATATTCTGGACATCTTCGCTTTGATCGCCGGTGACGAGGATGCGCGTGCCCTGCGGGAATGCGAATTCGTCTACCTTCGCCTGAACGGCTCTCGCCGTATGGATGATGTTTTCACCGGACCGTTTCTTGACATTCAGGCTGATCACTTGCAGAATATCCTGATCGTCCGTCCGCACGAGATCGCCATCGTCCGTTTCGGTGCGGAAGAGTTGGAGACGGGCGTACGACGCCCGGTCCTTGAAACCGAAATCGACATCGGCGACATCGCGTACGTAGATGGGTTGTCCTCCGGGCGCCTCGACGACAATGTTTTCGATTTCGTCGGGGACGTCGAACGTGCCGTCGACGCGAACCAGATAGTTCAGACGGTCGACATCCACTGATCCGCCCGGCATGTTGGTGTTTTCCGCGCGAATGGCGTCCACGATATCCATGAATGCGAGGTTGTATCCCTGAAGCGCATTCAGGTCCACATCTATTTGCACCTCTCGCTCGAGACCGCCCACTACATCCACTTCCAGAACTTCCTGAATGGTTTCAATCTCGTCTTCGAGATTTTCCGCTACTTCCTTGAGTTGCGACAGCGAGTAATTTGCCGCCAGATTGACCGTCATGATGGGAAATTCATCGAAGTCGATCTCGCTGACGATAGGCTCCTCTATTTCGCTGGGCAGCGTCGGCCGGGCTACGTCCACTTTGTCGCGCACCTTCTGATAGGCGTCGTCCAGGGAAACGTCCGGATTGAATTCCACGATGATGGTGGATACGCCCTGGGTGGATGTGGAACGGATTTCCTTGATGCCGTTGATTGCCTGCACCTCGCGTTCGACAGGCTGCGTGATCAGGGATTCCACATCGTCGGGACTTGCCCCGGGATATAGCAAGGTGACGATAATCTGCGGAATCTCGATGGATGGCGCAGCTTCCTTCGGAATCGTTATGTAGCTGTACAGGCCGCCAATGGCGATGATCGCTGTCAGGACGACAATGCTCGTACGATACTTGATCGAGATGTCGGTGATTTTCATGACTCGATAGGTAGCATTTGGAGATCGGACCGGCGAGCGGGAAATGCGCCCGGTAGATCGTTCACCGGTCCATCGGTACTTCCGGCTGCTCTATAGACATGTCCCGGGATGTGGAATGCCGGGCTGCTATCTCGACCCTGTCTCCGTCGGTGACTCTCGATTGTCCGAGCACGATTACCTCATCGCCCGGCCGGAGGTTCGTTGCCACGACGTACGCTCCAAAGTCAGGTCCCGGCACGAAATCGTACTGTACAGCGGTCGGTATTCCATCCCGGGTTTCGATCAGGTAAACGATATGGCCGGTCTCGGTGCGGATGACCGCGGCGCGCGGCACAACCAGCGCATTCTCGATCGTCTCCCGCGTGACCTCGACGCGCGCTACCATTTCCGGCTTGATGGTCCCGTCCGGATTGTTGATAACGATCTCGATCGGGAAGGTGCGGCTTTGCGGATCGACGGCGCGTCCGGCGAACGAAACCAGCCCTTCAATGCGGGCGCCCCGATACGCTTCGAAGCTGATTTGAACAGGGGCGCCGGGCAGAATGTCTGCGGCATACCGCTCGGGCGCGCCCGAAACGACTTTGACGCGGCGGGTGTTGATGAGGCGGGCCACCGTCATACCGGGCGTGACCTGTTCGCCAGGTTCGACAAAGTGTTCTTCGACGGTACCGCCGAACGGCGCCACGACCCGGGTTTGCGCCAGCGTAGTGCGGGCTTGTTCCAGAGCGGCTTCGGCCTGTGCAAGGTTTGCCCTGGATTGATTGTACTGTGCCTGTACGCTTTCCCACTCGATGACGCTGATGACCGAATCCGCGAAGAGCGGCTCATTGCGGGTCAGGTTTTCCCGGGCGAGCCCGAATTGCGCCTCGGCGGCCTCGACGATAGCGCTGGCTTGCGAAACAGCCGATTCCGGCACCGAAGGATTGATTTGGGCGACAGTCCCCTCGTTGCGGACGTAGGTTCCAAGGGGTTCGACCGTGATTACCGTGCCGCTTGTTTGCGCCGATAAACGCGCGTCATCGAATGCTTCGACCGATCCGGTGAGTTGAATGATATCCCGAAATACGGTGGGTTCGAGCGCAAGGGTTTCCACGCGGATTGCACGCCCTGTTTCTTCAACCACGGCGGGTGCGCTGCGCGCGCCATTCGGGGGTTCCGTTCCGCAGCCTGTAAGAAGCATCGCGGCGCAGATAGCACACAGCCCTGCAGCAACGATATTCCGCACAAGACCGCTGTGCCTGGGTATCCGGAATCTATATTCGGACGGAGTCATGAGATCCAATAAAGGAAGAGATTATTTGCTCGTAAGGCGAGGCTCTGCGGTATTCCACTGCGTCATGCCCATGGACGTTTCCAGCGCACTCTGGGCTACGAGATAGTCGTACAGGGCGCGGAGTCGGTTGAGACGACTCTGGTCCAACTGCTCGGAAGCGTTGCGTTCCTCGACCGGCGAAGCGATGCCTTCCGCGAGCCGCGCCCGCGCGTATTCGTAATTCAATTCCGCTCGCCGGACGTTCTGTTCCTGCGCCAGAATCCGTTGTTGCGCGGCTTCGAGATCCCGCAATGCGCCCTGCACCTCCATGCGTATCCGTTGCCGGGTCTGGTCATATTGCAGTTCGGCCTGATGCAGTGCGACGCTTCGTTGTTGCACCCGGGCCGCCGTACGGAATCCGTTAAAAATGTTCCAGGTGAGCCGCACGCCGGCGCTTATGGCGGGATTCCAGTAGCTCTGCGAGAAAAAGTCGATGGACTCCCGGCGGTATATGAAGTCGTCTCTGTCCTCCGTAACGATGCGAGTGCGATCGTCCGGCACCCGGCCTATGTAACTGATACTGGCGACGGCGCTGAGTTGCGGCATATACTGTGTCATGGCCAAACGGCGGTCCACTCGCTGCAACTCGATCGCAAGGCGCGCCTGTTCGAGGTCCGGTCGATGCGCCAGCGCCATGTCGACGGCGTTTTCCGCCGACACGGTCAGGAAGCGCCCCCGCTCTTCGGTTTCCATATTGCCTCGCAGTCGTATCGGCTGGTCGACCGGAATGCCGATCTGCATCTTGAGGTTGTCGAGTGCTTGCGCTGCGAGGCCGGCGGCTTCGACTTGTTGCGTTTCAAGATTGGCAAGCTCCACTTCTGCGGTCAGGCGCTGGAATTTCGGCGCCAGTCCCTGGCTTACTCGCCGCATCGTTTCGTCGAGCGTGCGCTGCGTGCGCTCAACGCTCATACGAACGACTTCCACCTGTTTCAGGGATAACAGCGCCTGATAGAATGCCTCACGCACCTCGTGGAGAACGATTTGCCGCTGCCGGTTCAGGACTTCATCGGTCAGATCTTTGTAATACCTTGCTCCCCGGATGCCGACAAAGGTCTCGGCAGAGAAGATCGTTTGGCTGAGGGAGATGCTATTCATAAATTCGTTGGGTACCGCAAAAGGGTTGGCGTCTCCTCCAAAACCGGCCCCGATAGCGTCCAGCCCGCTTTCCTGTCTGTCTATGAATTCGTCGAAATCAATGGGCGCGGTTTCTGCATCGGTATCTGTGCGCGCCCGTTCGTTGAACGATAACCAGTCAATAAAACCGAACGAACTGAACAATCCTCCCGCTTCCGAACCTGCAAAGGGATTTGCGCTTTTCAGGTTACGCGTATAACTGGACGTTACGTCGATAAGAGGCCATGCTTCGCCCCAGGCTTCGCGAACCTGTGCCGAAGCCTGCTCGACATTGAGGCGCTCGAGCCGCATCGCATAGTTATGAACGAGAGCGATCTGGAGCGCTTCGTCCAACGTCAATGTGAGCGGTTCTTGCGTACCCTCCGGGGTGTTCTGTGCGAGGGTTGTCGAAGCGAGCGCCAGGCTGCCGGCGAGCAGCACATTTGCGATCGGAATAGAGAGACGAAGATTGGGCATGGCGTAACGGGGCGCTCATAGATCGGCGTGTGTCGACTTTGGCGTCTTCCGGACGCGATCAGGAATGACGCCGGAATTCATTCTCCGCCATAATGACGGCTTCGCGGCGACAAAAACGGTTCACCCCAAAGATGTACGTGCAGGTTATGGTGCGGGATTCGGGAAAAGATGAAGAAAAGGCCAAGAGTGTTAACAGGCCCTGGTAAAAAGGCGGGCTTTTCAGTCCCCTGATCAGAGTATCCTTTACTCAAAAGTAGTCCTCAAGCCGGTGCGCATGCAGGTAATCCACAATGTTCTTAACCTGTTGGGCGCTTTCCCGGTTGCAGATCAGCAGGGCGTCTTCCGTATCGACTACAATCGTGTCGTGCATGCCTATCAGCACGACGAGTCGCTGGTTGGCGTCGATCAGGCATCTGCTCGAATCGTTCAGAATCACGTTCCCCTTGAGCGTATTGCCCTGTTTGTCTTTCTTGCGAAGCGTATACACCGCTTCCCAGTCGCCGACGTCGCTCCAACCGAATGATGCGGGCACCACAAACACCTTGTCTGCGCGCTCCATGACCCCGTAATCGATCGAGATAGTGGGGCTTTTGGCATAAGCTTCCGGGATCGCTTTGGTTTCCTGTGCGGTGCCGAGTGCATTCCGTACGGGTTCGAAGGCCCGAAAGACCTTTGGCAGATGGCGTTGTATAGCGTTCAGGATGGAATCGGCGCGCCACACAAAAATTCCGCTGTTCCAGAGAAAATCCCCCGAATCCAGAAAGCGTTCGGCGGTTTCGATATCGGGTTTCTCGGCAAAGGTCCGGACAGGCAGGGTTTCCGGCTTTTTTCGGTCACGATCGACGTGTCCTTCGTATTGCACGTATCCGTATCCTGTCTCCGGATGGGTGGGTTCGATACCGATCGTAACAAGAGTATCTTTTTCTTTTGCCTTGTCGATAGCGGTGCGGAGCGCCTTGTGAAACCGTTTGGTGTTGCGGATGACATGGTCGGCCGGCAAGGCGATCATGATGGCGTCGGGATCCCGCGCAAGCAATTGTATGGCGGCAAGGGCAATGCATGGCCCCGTGTTGCGTCCGACAGGCTCGGCAAGGATGTTTTCCGCGGGAACGGTGGGAAGTTGTTCCTGTGTCTGATCGACGTACCGGCGGTGCGTGACGACAAAAACGTTCTCGTCCGGGATGATGCCTCGCAAGCGGGACATGGTGCTGCGGATCAGCGTATCTCCGCCGTGAATCGCCAGAAATTGCTTGGGATTGTTCTCGCGGCTTTGCGGCCAGAATCGACTACCGATTCCGCCCGCCATGATTACGGCGTATGCCATATCCTGGTAAAAGTGAGCTATGGAAGGAAGGGAAAAGGAACCGCGTTAGCAGGTATCCTTAAATTATGCGGGGTTTTGGGAGCAAGTCGGGCTTCTGCGCATAATACCCGCAGCGTACGATGTTCCGAAATCAGGGATGCCCCACTTGATAATGCACAGCAATCAATCGTTTGGATCATGTCTTTGAACGATGCTGGAGTTCCTGTTTTCGTTGCAGGCCACCGTGGCCTGGTCGGTTCGGCGGTCGTACGTCGTCTCCGGGCCGATGGCTTTCACCGGTTGTTGCTGCGTACGCGCGATGCACTTGATTTGCTCGATCAAGAGGCTGTGGATGTGTTTTTCGAGCAGGAGCGTCCGGATTTT
>JANQSQ010000258.1 GCA_028283985.1 Rhodothermales bacterium
ATCCGCCGTTTCCATGAATTACGCAACACGGTCGCCTGTCCCGGATGTCAGTTTCATTGATGTAGCCCGCACCCGCCGGGACACGCCGGCCTGCGAAAAGGTGGTGCATTTCAACAATGCCGGCGCATCGCTTATGCCGAACCCCGTGCTCGCTGCCTGCATCGAGCATCTCCGATTGGAAGCGCGCATAGGAGGGTACGAAGCCGCGGAAGAAGCACATGCCCGGCATAAGGCGGTATACCGGAGCATCGCCACGCTCCTGCACGCTTCCCCGGAAGAAATTGCGCTTGCCGACAGCGCCACACGCGCATGGCACCTTGCCTTCCAGGGCCTGCGAATACCAGGAGGCGCTAAAATTCTTACTACCCGCACATCTTATGCAAGCAATTTCATCGCTTTTCTGCACCGCGCCCGGAAAGACGGTCTGGAAATAGACGTAGCGCCCTGTGACCATGCGGGCGACCTTGACCTCGACGCATTCGAGCGGCGTATTGACGACCGGGTGGCGCTCATCGCCCTTACGCACATTCCTACGAACGGCGGTATCATCAACCCGGCTGAAGCCGTCGGAAAGATTGCCCGCAGGCATGGGATACCGTACTTGCTGGACGCGTGCCAATCGGCAGGACAACTGCCGCTCGACGTAACGCGCATTGGCTGCGACATGCTTTCCGCCACGGGGCGAAAATTTCTGCGCGCGCCGCGCGGAACGGGATTTCTCTATGTCCGCCGCGCCTTCCTGAATCATATTGAACCGCCGATGCCGGACTTGCACAATGCGACATGGATAGCCCCTGATGCGTACAGACCCCTTGAAGGAATGCGCGCATTCGAAATGTGGGAATCCAGTCTGGCCATAAAGCTCGGCCTGGGCGCCGCCGTCGACTATGCACTGGAGTTGGGACTCGACGCCATCCGGGAGCGCATCCGCGCCCTTGCCGACCTGCTGCGGCAACGCCTCGATGACCTGGACGGTATCCGCGTGCGGGATATGGGAACGGAGCGGGGCGGCATTGTGACCTTCGACATTGCAAACGTGGCGGCATCCATTGTAAAATCACGCCTTCGCGAGCAATCCATGCATATCACCGTGTCTCTACCCTCCCACACGCTGCTTGACGCCATGGAGCGCACCCTCCCCGAAATGGTGCGTGCTTCCGTGCATTACTACAACACGGAAGAAGAAATCGACCGGTTCTGCGAAGCAGTACATGCCATCTCCTCGAAAGGCGCATGACCTCCCTCACGAAACATCCCCGGGGCGCCGTCACCGCATGGGCCACGTACGACTTCGCCAATTCGGCGTTCACGACCCTCGTCGTCACCTTCGTCTTCGCCACCTATTTCACGGATGCGATCGCTGAAAATGCCGTATCCGGCACAGCGCTCTGGTCGCGCGCCGTAGCCCTGTCCCAGATCGTCGTTGCCCTGCTCTCGCCCTGGCTGGGCCTTCTCGCGGACCGGAACGGACTGCGCAAGCAGTTCCTTTTTCTCTCCACGGTGTTGTGTATCGCCGCCTCGGCGGGCTTATACTTTGCGGGTCCGGGCGAGGTGCTATTTGCGCTGGTCGTGTTCACGGTGGGCAACATTGCCTTTG
>JANQSQ010000259.1 GCA_028283985.1 Rhodothermales bacterium
CTCCGCCGTGAAACGGCGTCTCTTCCTGGCCATGCCCGTGCCTCCTCTCGGCATTGGAGCACACCTTAGAGAACTGTCCAAAAAAGTGGGACCACCTCAACTATTCCCAAAGGTGCCCAACCTTGTATGTGCGAATTTCTCCAGCGACTGATGATTGCCCGGCTGGTTGCGAAGGCGTTTTCTCAACGCTTATCTTTCCGGACTGATGTCCTGCCGTCGTTGCCCTGTTAGGTGGTCAGGCAGTTTTTGCGCCTGTCCAGTCCTCGGGATCTACACCATACTTTTCAGCAATGCTGATCCAGCGCAGCACGTTGCGATTAATCATGAGCGCTTCGCGGTCGGATTACGGGTCGCGGTAGAACCAGCCTTTAGCGAGAATGGCCTGTATGTAGCGCAGTACGTCATGAACGGTGACGACCGTGATGCGGGCACACTTTTCGCCAAACTTTATTGGGCGGCAGACCGCTCAGTCTTCGGATTCCAGTTGGAGGTAGTGCTCGACTTCCCTGACCCTGGCGCCCGTCAGGGTGGCGGGCAATGAGTAGTTGCCCTCGTGACAGGCGTATTCGTATGGAATCTGGTCCGTCTTCGGCCAGATGAATTCACCGCTGTAGCTATCGGTGTAATCCGCGTCTTCGACGGTGAAGCTGTAGAGCAGGTTGCCTCCGTCCAGCGGGCTGAAGCGTTCAATTACGCGGCGTTCCGCGGGTTCAAGGGGACGATCGAGAAAGTTCACGGTCTCCACGACGAGCGTGTCTCCTTCCCACCGGCCGATGGAATCGCCGTCGAAGGTCGCGAGTACGGCGGGCGTATGCTCTTCGTCGCCGATGCGGACTATGCGCGCCCAATGCATCCATTCCACGTATAGCATCAGATAGTCTTCCGTCTGCACGATGGTCTTGAGGTTGTTGTATACCCGAGGCGTTATCGGAATTGTGGAAGCGGGGTGGAATATGCAACGAACCTGGACCTGAAGGGTCTCGGGACCGTCATACGGCCGATCGCCCGTTTCCAGCCACCATGCCCCGCCAAGATCTTCCCAGGCGAAACGGGGCGCGCCGGCCGCTTTCGCCTGGCCTTCAGGCGTCAGCGGAGGCAGTCGCCCATTCTCCGGATAGGTCAGGATCGATGTCCGATATTGCCCGTCGAGTGCGAAGGCATTGTCGCCCCGGTCGAACCAGAAATCGTTGTAGGATCCGATTGCGCCTCCCTGCTCGGGCGGCGCGCGATTGGGGTCGCCCGGCGCCGAGTCAGCCTCGCGGATGCCCATTTCCCGATCCCTCAGCGCTTGTACCTCTTCCTCATTCAGATACATGCGGCCGCCGAAGCGGGCGGGCCGCTGATACGGCGTCAATGTCGAAATGTCGTAGTTGCCGCTGAAATCGGGCTTGCCCGAGGGAGTTCGCGGATAGTCGTCCTGCGCCATGGCGAATCCCGCCGCGGTCACGAGAATCGACAGGGAAAGTACTGCCGGCAGTTTCCTGAACATAATTTTCAC